>JAQGNA010000003.1 GCA_028292075.1 Rhodoferax sp.
CGAGCTCGGCAATGGCGACGTTGATCTGGCCGATGCCCTCGTTCTGCGCCGAGGCCGCGGTGGTGATCTCGCTCAGCGTGTCGGTCACGCGCTGCACGGAGGTCACGATCTCACTCATGGTCGCGCCGGCATCGGCCACCAGGCGGGTGCCGGCGGCGACACGGTCGACGCTGGCGCCGATCAGGTCCTTGATCTCGCGCGCGGCGGTGGCCGACCGCCCCGCCAGGCTGCGCACCTCCGAGGCCACCACGGCGAAACCGCGGCCCTGCTCGCCGGCGCGCGCCGCTTCAACCGCGGCGTTCAGCGCCAGGATGTTGGTCTGGAAGGCGATGCCGTCGATGACCGAGATGATGTCGGCGATCTTCTTCGAACTGGTGTTGATCTCGTCCATGGTCGACACGACCTGCGCCACCACCGCACCACCGCGGGCGGCGACCTCGGCGGCCGAGCCGGCCAGGCAATTGGCCTGTACCGCGGCATTGCTGCTCTGGCGCACCGTGCCGGTGAGCGTTTCCATGGACTGCGCCGTCTGTTGAAGGTTGGACGCCGCAAGCTCGGTGCGGTGGCTCAGGTCCTGGTTGCCGGCGGCCACTTCGCTGCTCGACACCTGGATGGCGTCAGCGGCGATGCGGATGCCGCCCACCAGTGACTTGAGCTTGGTCTGCATTGCGTCGATGGCCTGGAGCAGCCGGCCGGTCTCGTCGAAAATTCGCACCTCGACCTGAGACGACAGGTCGCCGGTGGCAATGCGCTCGGCCAGCACCACCGCTCGGCCGATCGGCCCGGTGACCGAGACGGTAATGCGCCAGGCCATCACGCCGCCGGTCAGCAGCGCAACGATGACCAGCAAGCATTCGATCAGGAAGGCGCGATGTTCGAGCGTGGCGGCCTGCTGGTAGGCGGCTTCGGTCTGGGTGCGCTGAAGGGCGATCAGCTCATTCAGCTTGCCGCGCAGCACGGCCTCGGTCGGGCGCACGCGATTCATCAGGCCAAGCACCGCGCCCACCGTGTCGCCGTCCATTGCGCTGGTCATGGCCGCGTCAACGGCGGGCAGCATCTTCTGGCTGTTCTCGGAGATCGCCGCCAGCAGTTGGCGCTCGGGCGCTGCGGCATCCTGTGTGGCCAGCAGCGAGGCCAGTTCCTTCTCGGTGGCCTGATACTGAGCGCCAGCGGTCTTGGCCGCCTTGAATTCCACCTCGAGCTGCTTGGGGTCGAGCTCGGTGAACAGTGCCACCGATCGCGCCTGGATCGCCAGGCTGCTGATCGAGCCCATGAGGTTGTTGGCGAGTTCGGTCTTGCGATTGTCCGAATGGACGATGCGGTCGACCTGCTTGCCAAGCAGGTCAATGGCATAAAGGCCGGTGGCGGCGACAGCCACCAGCAAAGCCAACACGCAGATGAACCCGAACGACAAACGGCGGGCAAGAGATTGGGACCGGGGGGGACGGCTGGACATCAGGAGCTTCCTGTCTTGATGGAATACAAAAATACAAAAGCAAAACTCAAAGGCAACGGGCCCCGAAGGGCCCGTTGTCATGGAACAGCGTGATCGCCGCGTTGCGGATCAAAGATCCGCAAGGAGGTTATCGGCGCAAGACTTCAATGCTGAAGGATCTTGTTCAGGAAATCCTTGGTGCGCGGCTGGCGGTTCTCGGGGTGGCTGAAGAATTCATCCTTGGAGCAGTCTTCCAGGATGCGGCCGCCGACGTCGATGAAGATCACGCGGCTGGCCACCTTGCGGGCAAAGCCCATCTCGTGGGTGACGCACATCATGGTCATGCCTTCCTTGGCCAGCGTCACCATGACGTCGAGCACCTCGCCAACCATTTCCGGGTCGAGCGCGGAAGTGGGTTCGTCGAACAGCATCACCATCGGGTCCATGCTGAGTGCCCGGGCAATGGCCACGCGCTGCTGCTGGCCGCCCGAAAGCTGGCCGGGAAATTTGTCCTTGTGCGCCATGAGCCCCACGCGGTCGAGCATCTTGAGGCCCCGCGCCTTGGCGTCGTCGGCAGTGCGGCCCAGTACCTTGATCTGCGCAATGGTCAGGTTTTCGGTGACCGACAGATGCGGGAACAGCTCGAAGTGCTGGAACACCATGCCCACCCGGCTACGAAGCTTGGGCAGGTCGGTTTTTGGGTCATGCAGCGCGATGCCGTCGACGAAGAGCTCGCCCTTCTGGAAGGGCTCGAGCGCGTTCACCGTCTTGATGAGGGTCGACTTGCCCGAGCCGGACGGGCCGCAGACCACGACCACGTCGCCTTTCTTGATGCTCACATTGCAATTGTTGAGCACCTGCACAGGGCCGTACCACTTGGAAACGTTTTTGATTTCGATCATGTTGGACTCCTCGGGTCAGCGAATGATGGCAATTTTGAGCTGCAGCTTCTTGACGATGAACGACAGGCTGTAGCAAAGAATGAAATAGATGACGGCGGCCAGCAGGTAGGCTTCTTCCGGCCGGCCGTAGATCTTGCCGGCGGTGGAAAAGCCCTTCAGCAGGTCGTAGGCGCCGATGGCATAGACCAGCGACGTGTCCTGGAAAAGGATGATGGTCTGTGTCAGCAGCACCGGCAGCATGTTGCGGAAGGCCTGGGGCAGGATCACCAGCTTCATGTTCTGCGCGTAGGTCATGCCCACGGCCTGGCCGGCATGCACCTGGCCGCGCGGGATCGACTGGATGCCGGCGCGCATGATTTCGCTGAAGTAGGCGGCCTCGAAAGCCACGAAGGTGATCACGGCCGACAGCTCGGCACCGATGGGCCGGCCGATGATGGTCGGCATCAGCAGGAAGAACCACAGGATCACCATGACGAGCGGAATCGAACGCATGCCGTTGACGTAGAACGTCGCAGGGTACGTGAGCAGCTTCTTGCCGGAGAGGCGCATGAGCGCCAGCAAGGTGCCGAAGACGATGCCGCCGATGGTGGCCACCGCGGTCAGCTGGACGCTGAAGTAGAAGCCCTTGAGAACGAACTTGCTCAGGACGTCCCAGTTGAAGAAGGAAAGATCGAGTCCGCCCATGTCAGTGTCCTCCGCCAGTGCCGGTGGCCACGATGAAGCCCGGGATCTGCATTTTCTTTTCGACGAACGCCATGATGCGGTTCACCGCGAAGGCCGACACCGCGTAGAGCGCCGTCACGGCCAGGTAGACCTCGACGCCGCGGGAGGTTTCTTCCTGTGCCTGCATCGCGAACATGGTGAGTTCGGCGATCGACACGGCGAAGGCCACCGAGGAATTCTTCAGCAGGTTCATCGACTCGCTGGTCAGCGGTGGGAAGATGATCCGGAAAGCCATGGGCAGGATCACATAGCGGTAGGTCTGCATGGTGGTGAACCCCACCGCCATGCCGGCGTAGCGCTGGCCCTTGGGCAGGGCCTGGATGCCGGCACGCACCTGCTCCGCGATCCGCGAGGAGGTGAAGAAACCGAGGGCGAAGACGACCAGCGTGAAGCCGGGCACCTGCTGCATGGCCGGGAAGATCTTGGGCAGCACGAAGTACCACAGGAAGATCTGGACCAGCAGCGGAATGTTGCGAAACAACTCGACCCACACATTGGCCAGGCGCACCAGCCACGGACTGTTGGGCAGCGTGCGCAGCACGCCCATGAGCGAGCCGACCACCATGGCCACCACCCAGGAGCAACCGGCCACGGCGAGCGTCCAGCCCCAGGCGTCCATCATCCACTGGAGATAGGTACGGCCGCTGCCGTCGTCGTTCAAGAATACCTGCCAATCCATATGATGCTCCGTCTTCTAATTTTCACTTCCCGGCCATCGGGCTCGCGTGAACCTCATACACCGAAATAAAAACCCGAAATAAAAACCCCGCCCACGATAACGCTGGACGGGGTCATGCACGCCTCGTGGGCTGCTTATTTCTTTACGTACTCTTCGGCAGGCTTGTCGTTCAGGTTGGCCCAGGCTGCCTTGGTGGCTTCACTGGCTGGCAAGCCGACCTTGGTGTTCTTCGGCGGAATTGGCTGCATGAACCACTTGTCATAGAGCTTGGCCATTTCGCCCGACTTCACCATGGCGGCGATGGTGTCGTTGGCGAGCTTCTTGAAGGCCGGATCGTCCTTGCGGAACATGATGGCAATCGGCTCGACGCTCAGCGCCTCGCCAACGATCTTGAAGTCGGCGGGGTTCTTGGCGGTAGCGATGTTGCCGGCCAGGATCTGGCCGTCCATCACGAACGCGTCGGCACGGCCGGATTCGAGCAGCAAGAAGCTTTCGGCATGGTCCTTGCCGAAGACTTCCTTGAAGTCGATGCCCTGTGCGCGCTCGTTCTTGCGCAGCAACTGCACGGACGTGGTGCCGGTGGTGGTCGCCACGTTCTTGCCGTTCAGGTCTTTCAGCGTGGTGATGCCCGATGTGGCCTTCACCGCAACACGCACTTCTTCGACGTAGACAGTGTTTGCGAAGGCCACGTCTTTCTGGCGGGTCGCATTGTTGGTGGTGGAACCGCATTCGATATCGACGGTGCCGTTCTGCACCAGCGGCACACGGTTTTGCGACGTGACCAGTTGGTACTTGATGTCGATCTTCTTGCCAACCACCTTTTCGAGGTCGGTGATGATGTGCTGGCAGACGTCGTAGTGGTAGCCGGTGTATTTGCCGTCGCCGAGGGTGTAGGCCAGTGCGCCGGAGGAATCGCGAACGCCGACGGTGATGGCGCCGGAGGCCTTGACCTTGGCGATCGTGTCGTTAGCCTGCGCGTGGACCGCGCCCACTGCGACCAGAGAAACGGCCAACGCCAATAGATGCTTCTTCATCGAGAAAATCCTTAAAGTGAATCGTAGGGATACAACGTGATTTTAGAGGTGAGGCCTTTGGGGATTACCCCAATGCCCACTTATGGTGCAGGCGGGCGATAGTCTGTCACATAAGTGAGGTGCAAGCAGTCTTTGTGCCCGCTCCAAAATGAAGCACGCAACTATTTCACGTTTGCACGGGTGCCTCATTCAGGCTTCTGCACCAGAGACTGAAAAATTGTCGTCAACTGAGGACTCATGGGCAGGTCGATGCTGATGCCCGAGGGCAGACGCCTCAGAAACCAGCGCTCGTACAAGCGTTCCAGGTCGCGGTCTTCGGCCATTCGCCGAAAGTTGTCGTTGACCAGCGCTGCCAGCTGGGCATCGCCCTTGCGGAACACGATCCCATAGGGGTCGTACGACAGAAACTCTCCCACCACCGCGTAGTTCGCCTGCGCCTTGTTCTCGGCCAGCAGGCCGTACAGCAGCACGTCGTCCGTCGCGAAAGCCACTGCCTGGCCCGCAACCAGTTGGGCAAATGCATCTGCGTGGTCCTTGGCCTGCACGATGTTCAGGTTGAGCTTGAACCTGTCGGACAGGTCGCGCATGGTCTTTTCGTTGGTGGTGCCGGCGGTGACCAGCACGCGCTGGCCGGCGAGGTCGCGGAAAGAGGCGATCTGCGCCGACTTGCGCACCATCAGCTTGGTGCCCGAGATGAAGGTGGTCGGTGAAAAACTGACCGACTTCTGGCGTTCGAGGTTGTTCGTGGTGGAGCCACATTCGAGATCCACCTGGCCCGACACAACGGCCGGGATGCGGGTTTCGGAAGTGACAGGCACCCAGTCGATCCGTAGCGTGCGGCCCAATTCCTCGCCCATGGCGTCGACCAGGGCCCGGCAGATCTCGATGGCATAGCCGATCGGTTCACCACGCGATGACAAGTACGAGAAAGGAATGGACGAGGCGCGATAGCCGATGGCCACTGCGCCGCTGTCGCGAGCCTTTTTGAGGGTGCCGGTGAGCAGCACCTGGGCGTCGGCCTGGGCGGCCAGGCAGACGGCTACCAGCGCGACCGCCAGGCCCCTGAAGGAAAACGTTGGCATGGTGCGGCGCATGATGTCAGGCATGGGCCGGCGTGAGCACGGCGGTATCGAGCGTGCGAGCGTTGGCTTCGGCTTCCGCCTCGGGCAGCAGCTCGCCTTCCCACTTGGCGACCACGGCGGTGGCAATGGAGTTGCCCACCGCGTTGGTGGCGGAACGGCCCATGTCGAGGAAGGTGTCCACACCCAGGATCAGCAGCAGCCCGGCTTCCGGGATGTTGAACTGGTTCAGCGTGGCGGCGATCACCACCAGCGAGGCGCGTGGCACACCGGCCATGCCCTTGGAGGTCATCATCAGGATCAGGAGCATGGTGATCTGCGTCCCGATCGGCAGGTGGATGCCGTAGGCCTGGGCGATGAACAGCACGGCAAAGGTGCAATACATCATGGAGCCATCGAGGTTGAACGAATAGCCCATCGGCATCACAAAGGCCGAGATCTTGCGCTTGACGCCGAAGCGGTCCAGCGCGTCGAGGATTTTCGGATAGGCGGCTTCGGAGCTGGCCGTTGCGAACGACAGCAAAAAGGCCTCCTTGATCAGCACCAACAGCTTGAAGACGCGCGGGCCCAGGAAGGTGAAGCCGGCCAGGATCAACACGCCCCACAGCAAGAACAGTCCGAGGTAGAAGTCGCCCATGAAGACAGCGAATTTCAGGAGGATCGCCAGGCCGTTGGTGGCCACGGTGGCGGCCATGGCGGCCAGCACTGCCAATGGAGCAAGCTTCATGACGTAGCCGGTGATCTTGAGCATGACATGCGACAGTTCATCGATCGCTGACACCAGAGTCTTGCCCTTTTCGCCGAGGGCCGCCAGCGCCACGCCGAAGAACATCGAGAAGACGACGATCTGCAGGATTTCGTTGTTGGCCATGGCTTCGGCGAACGACTTCGGCACCAGGTGACTCACGAAGTCCTTGAGGGTGAACTTGGAGGTGGCAAGATTGGCCGAGGCACCAATGTCGGGCAGCGGCAGGCCGAGGTTCAGGCCGGGCTGAAGCAGATTGGCCATGATCAGGCCAAGAATGAGCGAGATCAGCGAGGCGGTAACAAACCAGCCCAGCGCCTTGCCGAACACCCGCCCCACGGAGGAAGCATCACCCATGTGCGCGATACCCACCACCAGCGTGGAGAACACCAGCGGCCCGATCAGCATCTTGATCAGCCGGAGGAAAACGTCCGACATGATGGAGATGTAGCCAGCGATCTGGGTTGCCATGGCCTTGTCCGGGAACTGGGTGAAGATCATGTAGCCGATGAGAATGCCCGCCACCATCGCGATCAAAATCCATACCGCCGCGGGCAGTTTCTTTTTCATGTTGAGTCCCTCTGTTTGAAGTTGTTATCGAAAAGCCGGTTTACGAATCTTTGGCAAAATCCGTAAATTCATTTTGCACGCAATATTCGAGTCACCAAATGCTGATGCATTTTGTATGCCACTTTAAAACGCTGGCGGCTTGACCAGTGCCATGGGCTGCGTCAGCTTCTCGGGGACCAGCAGCGCCTCGAGCTCGACCCGGGTCATGATCCCGAGCGACTCGGCCACCTCGCCGATCGACGCACCAGTGGCCATGGCCGTCTTGGCGATGAGGGCCGACTTCTCATAGCCCACGAGCGGGTTCAGCGCGGTGACCAGCGTGACCGATTCGCGCACGCGGCGGGCCAGCAAGGCATGGTTCGCCTCGATACCGGCGACGCAGTTGGTCTGCAAAGTCATGCAGGCGGTGCTCAGGTGGGTGATGCTCTTGAACAGGCTCCATCCCATCACCGGCTCGAAGGCGTTCAGCTGCAGCTGTCCGGCCTCCGATGCCATGGTCACCGTCATGTCATTGCCGATGACTTCAAAGGCCACCTGGTTCACCACTTCGGGGATCACGGGGTTGACCTTGCCGGGCATGATGCTCGAGCCGGCCTGGCGCGCCGGCAGCTTGATGTCGCCGAAGCCGGCTTGCGGCCCGCTGGAGAGCAGCCGCAGGTCGTTGCAGATCTTGCTGAGCTTGGTGGCCACGCGCTTCAGCACGCCGGACAGCTGCACGAAGGCGCCGGTGTCCTGCGTCGCCTCGATCAGGTTGGCAGCCTTCTCGACCGGTATGCCGCTGATCTCTGCCAGCCGCATGCAAACCTTGTCCGCATAGCCCGCCGGCGCGTTGATGCCGGTGCCGATCGCGGTGGCGCCGAGGTTGATCTCCTGAATCAGCGCACGGGCCTCGCGCAAGCGGGCCTCGTCTTCTCCGATCATCACCGCATAGGTGAGGAATTCCTGGCCGAGCGTCATGGGCACGGCGTCCTGCAGCTGGGTGCGGCCGATTTTCAGCACGTCCTTGAACTCCAGCGCCTTGGCCTCGAAGCCCTTGCGCAGGAAAGCCATTGCCTCAAGCAGACGCTCGATGCCGGACCACAGTGCCAGGCGCACCGCCGTGGGGTAGACGTCGTTGGTGCTCTGCGAGGCATTCACATGGTCGTTGGGGTGCAGCACGTCGTAGCGGCCCTTTTCGAAACCCAGCTTTTCGAGGGCGCGGTTGGCGATCACCTCGTTCGCGTTCATGTTGGTCGACGTTCCGGCGCCGCCCTGGATCACGTCCACGACGAATTCAGCGTGCAGCTGGTTGGCCAACAGGTCTTCGCAGGCCAGGACGATGGCGTCCGCGAGCTTCGGGTCGAGCACGCCGAGCTCGGCATTGATCTGCGCGGCGGCCTTCTTGACGTGGCCGAGGGCGCGGATGAGGTCGGGCATGGCGGAGATCTGCGTGCCCGAAATCGGAAAGTTCTCTACTGCACGCGCGGTGTGCACGCCCCAATAAGCCTCCGATGGAATCTGCTTTTCGCCAAGAAAGTCATGTTCGACGCGGAAATTGGAGCTCATGCCGGCCTCTGTGTTGGAAGTGGCGCGAACTGTAAGTGTCGGTTGAATGAAAGACCAATGCCGTTTACAGACGGCCTTATGCGCGGAACTTATAGATTCGAAAGCAAAAGTACTGAAGCCCCAAACGGGGCTTTTTTCCGCCCCGGAAGTGGGCGCCGCCCTCGTTTCATTTGCCCGGTTTTGGTGCCACCAGATAGGCCCACAGCGCCTGCGCGGTGCTTTTGGGCACGGCATGGCCGGACGGCTTCTCGCGGTAGGCCCGCACGTCCAGCACCATCTCGAGCCCGGTGAGGCCCGGCGGCGCGGCGCTCACGAGGCGCTTCGCGCGGAGTTCGCGCTTGACCGCGCTGTAGGGCAGAAAGGCGATGCCGTGGCCTTCGAGCGCCATGGCCTTCAGACCTTCGGACATGTCGGTTTCATAGACACGGTCGAGGTGAATGGGCGTGGCCGACTGCTTGAGGATCATGTCGACCGTCTGCCCCAGGTAGGCGCCCGGCGCGTAGCCGAGGTAGGGCAGCAGCTGGCCGGGGCGTCCGGGCAGCGTGTACATCGGCTCGCCGTCGGCGTCGGCGCGCACGTAAGGGGCGATCACTTCCTGGCCCAGGCTCACCATTTCGTAGCGGTCGGCCGCCAACTGGAACGGCAGCGAGCTGTGGTGGTAGGCGATGAGCAGGTCGCAGCTGCCTTCGACCAGGCGCATCACGGCGTCATGCACATTGAGCGCAATGAGCCGGCTGCGCAACGGGCCGAACTTCTCGCGCAGTTGCGAGACCCAGGCCGGAAAGAAGGTGAAGGCCAGGGTGTGCGGCACGGCGAACTCGATGACGTCCTGGCCCGCGGAATGGTGGCCGCGCAGCATGGCCCGGGTACTTTGCAGCGCCTGGAGCATTTCGAGCGACTGCGCGTACAGCGTTTCACCAGCGGGCGTGAGCCGGGTCGGGTAGGAACTGCGGTCGACGAGATCGGTGCCGGCCCAGCCTTCCAGCGCCTGGATGCGGCGCGAGAACGCGGGCTGGGTCACATGGCGCAGTTGCGCCGATCGGCTGAAGCTGCGGGTTTCAGCCAGACTGACAAAATCTTCGAGCCACTTGGTTTCCATGCGCCGATTATGCGGGCGCCGGTTGGCCGATCAGACGGGGGAAATCATGGGGTCGCCCGCGAAATGCCGGGTCGCGTTGTCGACGAAGCGCTGCACCGAAGCCTGCATCGCCTCGGGAGACCAGCCGCCCAGGTGCGGGGTCAGCACCACGTTGTCGAACGCCATCAGCGCCTCTGGCGGCTTGGGTTCGCTCTCATAGACGTCCAGGCCGGCGCCCGCGACGCGGCCTTCGCGCAGCGCCTCGGCCAGGGCAGCGGTGTCGACCACGCTGCCCCGGGCGATGTTGACCAGGAAGCCGCGAGGGCCCAGCGCCGTCAACACTTCGGCGTTCACCAGATGGCGGGTCGCGGCACCGCCCGGCGTGGCCACCACCAGAAAGTCGGCCCAGGCGGCCAGCGCCTTCACGTCGGCAAAGTAGGCATGGGGCACGTCCTTCTTCGTGCGGCCGTGGTAGCCGACCTCCATGTCGAAGCCCAGCGCCCGCTTGGCCACCTTGCGACCGATGTCGCCCAGGCCGACGATGCCGATCCGGCGGTGCGACACGTTGGGCGGCATCGGCACCGCGTCGCGCCATACGCCCGCGCGGCATTGCTGGTCGAGCCAGCGCACGTTGCGCACCGCCGCGAGCAACAGCGCCATGGCATGGTCGGCCACGCAATCGTCGTTGGTACCGGCGCCATTGGCCACCGCGATGCCGCGTGCCTTGCAATGCGCCACGTCGATGTTCTCGAAGCCCACGCCCAACGCGCAGACCACTTCGAGCACCGGCATGGCGTCCACCTCGGCCGCGGTCAGGCCGGTGGCGCCGTTGGTCAACACGGCACGCACCGCGGCCCCGTCGGCGGCGATGTGCTTGGCGCGCAACGCGGCGTCGGGGGCATAGATGAAATCGAAATGTTGACCGACCAGGGCCTGATGCGGGTCGGAGAGATAGATGAGGACGAGGAGCTTGGGTTTCATGCGGACATTGTGGCGCAGCGTGCGTTTGGGCGCAGGGCTTGGCGGTCACTCCACCGTTGAGTCCGGGGGGTTTGACGGGGTCGGGGTTGGCAGTGCTTCGACAGGCTGAGCATGAACGGAGTCGGCACGAACGGGCCTTCAAATAGGCAATGCTTCGACAAGCTCAGCACGAACGGGGCCCGCATGAACGGGGCCTTTGAAACGGGCGGGCCCTGGGATTGGAGATGCTTCGACAGGCTCAGCACGAACGGGATCAGCACGAACAGGCCTAGAAATCGGAGGTGCTTCGACAAGCTCAGCACGAACGGCCTCCGCCGCCGGGCTGTACACGTTGGCCCCGCCAATCCTGTTCCAAATGAGCTGAAGCGGGGCGGGCTACACGCAGTACTTCAACCTGCGGGCGCCTACTCCTGTTGCAGGTTCCACATCGCCGCATAGCGCTGCCCCAGCGCCAGCAGTTCCGCATGGGTGCCACGTTCGATGATCTGGCCGGTGTCCATTACCAGGATCTCGTGCGCGTCAACGACCGTGGACAAGCGGTGGGCAATGACCAGCGTGGTCTTGTTGCGGGCCGCGGTCTGCAGTTCGGCCTGGATGGCGCGTTCGTTGGCCGAGTCGAGCGCCGAAGTGGCCTCGTCGAAGATCAGCACCGGCGGATCCTTCAGCAGGGTGCGGGCGATGGCCACGCGCTGCTTCTCGCCGCCCGAGAGTTTCAGGCCGCGCTCGCCGACCATGGTGCCGTAGCCCAGCGGCGTGCTGCTGATGAAGTCGTGAATGCGCGCGGCGCGGGCGGCCTGCTCGACTTCGGCCCGGCCGGCCCCGGGGCGGCCATAGGCGATGTTGTATTCCACCGTGTCGTTGAACAGCACGGTGTCTTGCGGCACGATGCCGATGGCCTGGCGCACGCTGGCCTGGGTCACCGTGCGAATGTCCTGGCCGGCGATGCGGATCTGCCCCTGCTGCACGTCGTAGAACCGGTACAGCAACCGCGCCAGCGTCGACTTGCCCGAGCCCGACGGCCCCACCACGGCGACCGTCTTGCCGGCTGGAATGGTGAAGCTGATGTCGCGCAGAATGGGCCGCGCCGGGTCGTAGGCGAAGTGCACATGGTCAAAACTCACGTCGACATGGCTGACCTCATGCACCAGCCCGGGCAGCGCGGCATCGGCCCGCGGTTCCCCCGGCAAACGCGGCAGCTGCAACGCGGCGGCGCCTGGCGGGTCGGCAATCTCTCGCTCCTTTTCGAGCAGCGTGAACATCTTCTCCAGGTCGGTCAGGCTCTGCTTGATCTCGCGGTAGATCACGCCCAGAAAACCGAGCGGAATGTAGAGCTGGATCATGAAGGCGTTCACCATCACCAGGTCGCCCAGCGTCATGGTGCCGGCCGCCACGCCATGGGCGGCCCGCCACAGCATGGCAACCAGGCCGGAGGCGATGATCAACTGCTGACCGGTATTGAGCAGGCTCAACGTGGTCTGGCTCTTGACCGACGCCCGGCGGTAGCGCTCCAGATTCTCGTCGTAGCGGCGGGCCTCGAACTGCTCGTTGTTGAAGTACTTCACCGTCTCGAAGTTCAGCAATGAGTCGATGGCCCGGCTCTGGGCCGACGAATCGAGTTCGTTCATGGTCTTGCGGAACTGGGTGCGCCATTCGGTCACGGTCACGGTGAAGCTGATGTAGACCACCAGCGCGATCAGCGTGATCCAGGCGAACCAGGCGTCGAACTTCACCGCCAGAAAACCCAGTACCAGGCCAACCTCGATCAGGGTGGGAATGATGCTGTACAGCGAATACGAAATGAGCGAATTGACCGCCCGCGTCCCGCGCTCGATGTCGCGCGACATGCCGCCGGTCTGCCGCTCCAGATGGAAGCGCAGGCTCAGCGCATGCAGGTGCTCGAACACCTCGAGCGAGATGCGCCGCGAAGCACCCGCGGTGGCCTTGGCGAAGACCAGCTCGCGAAGTTCGGTGAAGAGCGACGTCGACAGCCGCAGCAGGCCGTAGGCGACCAGCAGCGCCACCGGTACCACGACCAGTGCCTGCACGCCGCCGGCGGCGCCATTGGGGGTCATGGCGTCCACCAGCGTCTTGAGCAGCACCGGCACGCCCACGTTGGCCACCTTGGCGCCGACCATGAAGGTGAGCGCCGCCATCACGCGCCACTTGTATTGCCACAGGTAGGGAAACAGGCGGCGCAGCGTTTGCCAGTCGGAAGACGCGGCAGGCGCGGGGCCGGAAGCGCTGGAAGACGAAACAGGGGGAACGGAGGGGAGACGGGCGAGTTCGCCGGAACGGCGCATGGGGGAGAATCCGGAAAGTTATTGTTCCAAGGAAGATTGTCCCCCATGTCCACCAATTCAAGCGCCCATGTCGAATTGCCCACCAACATGGAGTTGGTGCTCAAGGTCATTCCCATGCCGGCCGACTGCAACGCCAGCGGCGACATCTTCGGCGGCTGGGTCATGGCCCAGGTCGATCTGGCCGGTTCCGTCATCCCGATGCAGCAGGCCGAGGGCCGGGTGGCCACGGTGGCGGTGAACGAATTCGTCTTCAAGCAGCCGGTCAGGCTCGGCGACATCCTGTCGTTCTATGCGTCGCTGACGCGCATCGGCCGCACCTCCATGACGGTCAAGGTCGAGGTCTATGCCGAGCGCTTCGGCACCAAGGGCAAGTACATGAAAGTGACCGAGGCCTCGCTCACCTACGTGGCGATTGACAACGACGGCAAGCCGCGCGCGGTGCCCAAGGCCGGTGGCGCGACCCCGGCATGAGGCGGGTCTTTGCCACGGGGCGTTAAGCTTGGCCGCTCGGCCGCTCGTCAAACCTCCGCCCCACCGCCTTGCTGCCCCACCGCCATCTCGCCTGAACCATGCTGCCATCCGCCACAGAATCCTCCGCACTCGGCCTCGAATGGACCACGCTGCAGAACAACCATGAGGCCTGCGAGCGCAATGCGCTGTTGATCAAGGTCGCCGCCGTGGCGTTGTTCGCGGCCGGGATCGCGCTGTCGTTCAGCACGCTGCTGGCGTCGCTCATCCTTTTGATTCTCTGGGTGCAAGAGGCGATCACCCGGACCACCCAGGCCCGGCTGGGCACCCGGCTGCTGCACATCGAGCACATGTTCAAGCTCGACCCCCTGGACGACGGCGGCGCCTTCCAGTTGCACAGCGACTGGCTCGCGGCCCGGGCCGGCGTTACCGGCCTGCTCGTCGAATACGCAGCGAGCGCGACCCGGCCCACGGTGGCCTTTCCGTACGTGGCCCTGCTGGCGGTTCAATGGTGGCTGGACGCGGCCTGATTGTTTGGATGGTGGTCAGCACCAGCTGAGCGGATTCACGCGGTAGAACGCCGACAGCTCGGCGTAGAGCGCCGGTTCGTCGACAGCAAGCGCCGCCGGTTGCTCGAAAAACACCTCCGAGGCCACCGCGAAGAATTCGGCCGGGTCCGTTGCGCCGTAATGGCTCAAGAGCGATGCCGCACCCGAGCGCTCCAGCGCCTGCAGTCGCGCGAAGGCATCGGCCATGACCGCCGCCCACCGCTGGCGCCGCATGCCGGTGGCCAGTGCCGGTGCACCGTTGGCCGCGCCGTTTTCCTGGTCGAGCTGGTGCGCGAACTCATGGACCACGACGTTGCGACCGTCCGCCGGGTCGGCGGCGCCTTCAAGCACATCCTCCCAGGACAGCACCACCTGACCCTGCGACCACGACTCGCCCGCCAACACCTGGCGTTCGTCGCGCAGCACGCCACCGCCGCCTGTCGCCACGCGGTTCACGATGAAGGCATTCGGGTACAGCAAAATCTGGCGCAGGTTGCGGTAGCCATCGGCGGGCCCGTTCAAAAGCAACAGGCAGGCCTGTGCGGCCACGGTGACGCGCATCTCGTCGGTCACCTCCAGGCCGCCGCAGCCGATGAACGGCTTTTCGGCAATGAAGATCTGGATGCGCCTCTGCAACTGCAGTTGCAGATCGGCCGGCAGGCGCCGCAGGTAAGGCACACGCCGGCGCAGGATGCGGCGCCAGGCATTCGGAAAAGGCCGGCGGCCGATGCGGCTGCGGCGCTGCGCGGCCAGCCACGGGCCACCCAGCCACCAGGCCAGGAGCGCCATTAACAGCAGGGCAAGAACAATGGGCAAGGAGACAGCTTTCGCGCAGGGCCTGCATGGCCCGGTCACCTTGCATCTGGGGCCTTGCGCCCCTTCTTCAACCCGGGCGTTTGAGCCGCCCGGTGGACAAGCGCGTCAGCCCTTGCGTGCCTTGTGTTCGTCCAGCACGCGGCGGATGGTCGATGCGAGCTCCGCCGCCACGAACTTGCCGACATAGGCGTCCGCGCCCACGCCGCTCACATGGACCTCGTTGGCGGCGCCCGACAGTGAGGAATGGATGATGACCGGCAGCGACTTGAAGCGCGGATCCTGCTTGATCTTGCGGGTCAACGTGAAGCCGTCCATCTCGGGCATTTCGAGGTCGGTCAGCACCAGGGCGATCTTGTCCTGGATGGTCTTGCCCTCTGCGATGGCCGCGTCCGACAGGCTCTCGAGCCGGTCCCAGGCCTCCTTGCCGGTCTTGGTCATGGCGAAAGGCACGCCCATGGCCACCAGGCCCTGTTCGATCAGGGTGCGGGCCAGCGCCGAATCATCGGCCGCCAGCACCATGGTGCCCGCCGGCAGGCGAACCTTCGGGCCGATGCTCTCGGCGTCCACGTCGGGGCCCTTGGGCGGCACCACGTTGCGGAGAATCTGCTCCACATCGAGCACCTGCGCCAGGCGGGTGTTGTCCACGTCGCCATCGAGCCGGGCGATGCTGGTGATCATGCCCCCAGCGGTGCTCGACTCGGCGGACAGCACCTGGCTCCAGTCAAGGCGCACGATCTGGTCGACTTCTTCGACCGCGAAACCCTGTGTGGAGCGGGCGTATTCGGTCACCATCAGGATGTTCAGGCCCTTCTTGGGGAGGCAGCCGACCGCGCCGGCCAGGTCGATGACGGGGATCACCTGGCCGCGGATGTTGGTCATGCCAAGCAGGTGCGGGGGCGAGCCGGCGACGGCGGTCACGGTGGGCATCACCATGATCTCGCGGACCTTGAACACGTTGATGCCGAACAGCTCGCGCTGCGTCGAATTCGCGGCCTCGCCAAGCCGAAACAGCAGCAACTCGAATTTGTTGCTGCTTGTCAGGTTGGTGCGTTCGTCCACTTCCTGTTGTACGGTACTCATGGGTTTCTCCAGTGCGGGCCAGGGCGATTAAAGCCGGGTTTGATCGAAATACAAAACTTGCCTGTGGTCATTTCACAGAGCCGCCACACTTGGCAGCGGCGGGGCGGCCTCAGAACGAGGTCCAGTCGTCATCGCCACCGGCGGCCACGGCCTTGCGCGGTGCCTGCGCCAGGGCGGGTGGCCTTGGCTTGAGGGTGGCGGCTGCGCGCTCGACGGAACTTGCCGCGCGCGGCGATGTGGCGGGCGCCAGCGCAGGCCTGGCAGCGGCCTTGGGCAAGGGCAAGGACACCGGCTTGCGTGCGGCCGTGAAAGGCACGGCCTTGCGGGGGGCCACCGGCCTGGGCGCCGAAGTGTTCGGGGCATGGGATGCCGCCGCGCCGCCGGCCAGCCGGAACACCGCCACCGCCTGCACCAGCTGCTCGGCCTGCACCTGCAGGCTGCCCGCGGCCGCGGCCGATTCCTCCACCAGCGCGGCGTTCTGCTGCGTGGCCTGGTCCATCTGGGTGACCGCCTCGCCCACCTGCGCCACCCCCTGGCTCTGCTCGGTGCTGGCCGCGCTGATCTCGCCCATGATGTCGGTCACCCGGCGGATGGAGCTGACCACCTCGCTCATCGTGCTGCCGGCCTGGTCGACCAGCTGCGTGCCCTGCTCGACCCGGCCCACGCTGTCGGAAATGAGCAGCTTGATCTCCTTGGCCGCGTCGGCGCTGCGCTGGGCCAGG
>JAQGNA010000015.1 GCA_028292075.1 Rhodoferax sp.
ACGACCCCCTGACCGACCTGCCCAACCGACAGCGCTTCACCGCGCTGTTGCAGGAGGCGCTGGCGCAGGCGCAGGCGGTCGGCCAGTATGGCGCCGTGGTGTTCCTCAACCTCGACAACTTCCGCACGGTGAACAAGACGCTGGGCCATCGCAATGGCGATGCCTTGCTGCGGCTGGTCGGGCAGCGGCTGGCGCAGGCCCTTGCACCGGGCCAGGCCGCGGCGCGGGTCAGCGGCGATGAATTCCTCATCCTGATGGAAGAGATCGGCCTGACCGAGGACAGCACCCGGGCCCGCGCCCTGGCCGAAGCGCAGCGGCTGGTCGACATGCTGGCCGCGCCTGCGGCCATTGGCGAATTCGAGCTGCAGGTGACGGCTTGCGCAGGCATTGCCATCTTCTCGCCGAGCGACCCGGAGAAGGCCGACGAATTGCTGGCCCAGGTCGATCTGGCGCTGTTCCACGCGAAGTCGGCCGGCAAGGGCAACCTGCGGTTCTTCGAGCCGGCCTTTCAGCTGGCGGTGGCGAAAAAGGCGGCGCTGGAGGCGGACCTCGCGCAGGCCCTTGCCCGCGCCGAACTCAGCCTGCACTACCAGCCGCAGCTCGACCGTCACGGCGCCATGGTCGGCGTCGAGGCGCTGCTGCGGTGGAAGCATGCGCAGGCTGGCGACATCTCGCCGGCCGTCTTCATTCCGATTGCCGAGGAGTCGGGGCTGATTCTGTCGATCGGCCAGTGGGTGATCGAAACCGCCTGCGCCACGCTCGCGCGCTGGGCCCGGTTGCCTGAAATGGCGCACATCAGCATGTCGGTCAACGTGAGCGCGGCCCAGCTGAGGGCGCAGAACTTCGCCGAACGCGTGGCCACGGCGGTGCGATTGCCGGGTGTGAACGCGCGGCTGCTGAAGCTCGAGCTCACGGAAAGTATTTTGGTGGACGACATCGACGGCATCATCGAAAAGATGAAGCAACTGCGCGCGCTGGGCGTCGGGTTCTCACTTGATGACTTCGGCACCGGCTATTCGTCGCTGGCCTACCTGAAGCAGATGCCGCTCGAACAGCTGAAGATCGACCAGTCCTTCGTGCGGGACATCCAGAAAGACCCGAACGACGCGGCCATTGCAAGGACCATCATTGCGCTGGCCCACAGCTTGGGCCTGCGCGTGATCGCCGAAGGCGTCGAGACCGACGCCCAGCGCGATTTTCTTTTCGAGGCCGATTGCGACGGCTACCAGGGCTACCTGTTCAGCCGCCCGATTCCGCTGGCCGAGCTGGAGCGGCTGGTGCAACGAACGGGTCCACAGGCGATGAACGCGACCTGAACGCCGTGGCCAATGGCCAATGGCCAATGGCCGCCCCCTGCAGCCTGCCTCGGTTCTAGGCCTGCGCCGGTTCGGCGATGCCGCCCACCACGTGGCTGAAGCCGCCGTCCACATAGGTGATCTCGGCGCTCACGCCGCCGGCCAGGTCGCTCAACAGGAACGCGGCCACGTTGCCCACGTCATCGATGGTCACGTTGCGGCGGATGGGCGAGGCCTCGGCCACCACGTTCAGGATCTTGCCGAAGCCCTTGATGCCGCTGGCCGCGAGCGTCTTGATCGGGCCGGCGCTGATGCCGTTGACCCGCATGCCTTTGGGGCCGAGCGACTCGGCCAGGTAGCGCACGCTGGCCTCGAGCGATGCCTTGGCCAGGCCCATCGTGTTGTAGTTGGGCACGGTGCGCAGGGCGCCCAGGTACGTCAGCGTCAACAGGGCGGACTTGTCGTTCAGGTAGGGCAGGGCGGCCTTGGCCATGGCCGGGAAGCTGTACGCGCTGATGTCATGGGCCACCTTGAAGGCCTCGCGGCTCAGGCCTTCGAGGAAGTCGCCTGAGATGGCCTCGCGTGGGGCATAGCCAATGCTGTGGACAAAGCCGTCGAACTTGGGCCAGGCCTGGGCCAGGTCGGCGAAGAGCTTGTCGATCTGGGCATCGTCGCCCACGTCGCAGTCGAAGATCAGCTTGGAGTCGAAGTCGGCCGCAAACTCGGTGATGCGGTCCTTGAAGCGTTCGCCGACATAGCTGAAGGCCAGTTCGGCGCCCTGCGCGTGGCAGGCCTTGGCAATGCCGTAGGCAATGGAGCGGTTGGACAGCACGCCGGTGATCAGCAGCTTTTTGCCGGTAAGAAATCCCATGATTCGCAGCTTTCGTGATTTCCGTCACCTTCTGAAGACTCAGGGCGAACGGGTGGACAGATGATGCAGAATTGTCGCATGCGAAATTTTGCGGTGTTGGGCGGTTTGGCAGGGGTTTTCGCGGCGTTGCCCGCGTGGTCCGCCCATGGCTATGCGCTTTGGGGCGATCTCAAGTACCCGCCCAAGTTCAGTCATTTCGCCTACGTGAATCCGAACGCCCCCAAGGGTGGTGAACTGCGGCTGGTCAGCAACCAGCGCGCGTCGACCTTCGACAAGTACAACCCGTTCACCATCAAGGGCAGCGCGCCCGCCTACCTCAGCGAGATGCTGTTCGACTCGCTCCTGGCCGGTTCCATGGACGAGAACGGCGCCGGCTACGGCCTGCTCGCCGAAGACGTGAGCGTGGCCCCTGACGGCCTGAGCGCCACCTTCGTGCTGCGCCGCGAGGCCCGCTTCCACAACGGCGACCCGGTGCTGTCCTCCGATGTGAAGTTCACCTACGACACGCTGATGGGGCCCTACACCTCGCCGGCCTACAAGACCGCGCTCGAAGACGTCGCCGGCATCGACGTGATCGACGCGCGCACCGTGCGCTACCGCTTTAAAAAGCCCAACCGCGAATTGCCTTTGACCGTGGGCGGCCTGCCGGTCTTCAGCCAGAAATGGGGCGTGGTGAATGGCAAGGCCAAGCGCTTCGACGAGGTGGTGATGGACATCCCCATCGGCAGCGGCCCCTACCGCATCGGCCCGGTGAATTTCGGCAAGGACATCGCCTATGTGCGTGACCCGGGCTACTGGGCGCGCGACCTCAACGTGAAGCGCGGCATGGAGAACTTCGACCGCGTCGACGTGAAGATCTACAAGGACAACACGGCGCGGCTCGAGGCGCTGAAGGCCGGCGAGTTCGACCTGATGCGGTTTTTCTCGGCCGGCGACTGGGCACGCCGCGTGACAGGCAAGCGTTTCGACACCGGCGAACTGGTCAAGGGCGAGTTCAAGCACCGCCTGCCATCGGGCTTTCAGAGCTATGTCATCAACCTGCGACGTGACCGCTTCAAGGACGTGCGGGTGCGCGAGGCGCTGGGCCTGGCCATGGACTACGAGTGGATGAACCGGCAGATGTTCTATGGTGCCTACCAGCGGGTGAACGGCCTCTTCGGCAACACCGACTGCCAGGCCAGCGGCACGCCGAGCCCGCAGGAGCTGGCGCTCATGACGCCATTCAAAAAGGACATTCCCGCCGCCGCCTTCGGGCCCATGACGGTGCCGCCTCGCACCGACGGCGACAGTTCGCTGCGCGACAACCTGCGCCGGGCCCGGGCCCTGCTGCACGAGGCCGGTTGGGATGTGCGCGATGGGGCGTTGCGCAATGGCAAGAACGAACCCTTCGTCATCGAGTACCTCGACAGCAACGAAAGCGGTGCCCGCGTGGTGAGCCCCTGGGCCCGCAATCTCGAAAAACTGGGCATCCAGCTCAATTACCGGCCGGTTGATTTCGCGCTGTACCAGCAGCGATTGTCGAAATTCGAGTTCGACATCATGACCATCAACTTCGCCGGCACCAACAACCCGGGCCAGGAGTTCGCCGACATGTTCGGCAGCAAGGCCGCCGACGTGGAGGATTCGGGCAACTACACCGGCATCAAGAATCCGGCGGTGGACGCGCTCATCGTTCGCATGACGTCCGCCAGGTCCAAGGCGGAGTTGCTGCCGGCCTGCCGCGCGCTCGAACGCGTCATTGCCCACAGCCATGTGCTGATCCCGCAATGGACGGCCGGCACCCACCGCATGGCCTACAACGCCTGGCGCCTCGCGCGGCCGGCGGAGGTGCCGCCTTATGTGCCCGGAGAGTCCTGGCCGATCCATGTGTGGTGGTCGCTGCAAGCCGGTGCCAAGCCGGAAGGCCAGGGCGGCGCCCCCTCTCCCAACTGACGCACCGCCGAGATTCCTCAACCGATGTTCGCCTATGTTCTGAAACGGCTGTTGCTGATGGTGCCGACCCTTTTCGGCGTGCTCCTGATCACGTTTGCCGTGGTGCAGTTCGTTCCGGGCGGGCCGGTCGAGCAGTACCTGGCGGAGGCCAAGGCGTCAGCGGCCAGCGGTGGTGGCGGCGGTGCCGAGGGCGGCGGCTTCAGCTACCGGGGTGGGCAGGGCGTCGATCCGAAACGCATTGCCCAGATCAAGGCCTTGTACGGTTTCGACAAACCCGCGCACGAACGCTTCTTCCTGATGCTGCGCCAGTTCGCGCGCTTCGACCTGGGCACCAGCTTCTTCCAGAACAAGGCGGTGTCGCAGCTCATCCTTGAAAAGTTGCCGGTGTCGATCACGCTGGGACTGTGGACCTTTTTCATCAGCTACCTCGTGGCCGTGCCGCTTGGCGTGGCCAAGGCGGTGCGGGCCGGCTCGCGCTTCGACCTGTTGACCACGCTGCTGGTGCTGCTGGGCTATGCCATTCCCGGCTTCGTGCTGGGCGTGGTGCTGCTGGTGGTGTTCGGCGGGCAACTGCAGTGGTTTCCGCTGCGTGG
>JAQGNA010000089.1 GCA_028292075.1 Rhodoferax sp.
CGGTCGCCGCGCGACTGACCCAGTTGGCAACTTGGCTCGATCAGGCCGCATCAGCACATCTCAAAGCGCATTGCGGAGACCTTCCTAAACGGATACCTGACATGCCGTATGGTGAGCGGGCACCCCCTGAGTACCGCAGCCCATCAGCGACCGCACAGGTGATGCCTGAGGTGGTCGCTGATGGGCGCGCCCAACGGCTGGATGTTAGGATCACACCTCCTGTGACACTGGCATGTATCACATGGGGCAAGATTTTCCACTTAACTTGTTGATTTAATTGGGAATTATTGAGAGACTGCCGGGGTCAAGGCTCGTCAACCTCATTCAGTTCTTTCAATGCCTCTGGCGGTGATCCGCCAGAGCGCCAGTTTCGACGCAACCGCGGTCATGGCCAGCGCGCGGGTCCGTCCGGTTACCCCAAATCGACGAGTTTTCATGGCAGTCCAAAACATTTACGGCCAAACCGCGTCAATTTTTCGGCCTGATGAACTGTCTTTGGCAAATCTCTGGATCGAAGCCGGCTGAGTCGCTTTTGCGCGCCAGATGGATGTAATTCGCTTTGAAAATGGCCACAGAAGTAACGCGTCACCCGGCGATTACGTAAGATGTTCCCAATGGTTGTGACAAAGGTCGCAATTGTTCAGCATTCGTAACTACTGCAGGGAAACTCATGAACTTCACGATTCAAACGCTGCGCCGGACAGCCTGCCTGTTTGCGACCACGGTCGCCATGTCTGCAAGCTGGGCGGGTTCAACGCCCAACTACCAGGCGATGTACGTGTTCGGTGACAGCCTCTCCGATACCGGCAACGACTTCATCTCCACCACCGCGCAACAACTGGTGCCCGCCATTCCGCCATCGGTGTCGCCGTATGCCACCTATTGGAACGGCCGTTTCAGCAACGGTCCGGTCGCGGTCGAATACCTCTGGCGACTGCTCGGTCGCAAGAACGCAGCCGAAGTTGCACCCTTTCTGGCCGACCAGACGATGGAAAGCAAGGCCGGCGTGAGCTTTGCGTTCGGAGGCTCGGCATCGGGCATTTCCAATCCGACCCCCAGCGGTTTCGTCGTTCCCGGCTTGCTGGGCCAGGTCGATCTGTACACCAAGGCGCTGAAGGGCAAGAAGGCGCGGCCGAACGCGCTCTACACGGTATGGACCGGCTCGAACGACTACCTGCAAGGCATCACCGGCGATCCGTATACGGTGGTGGGGAACGTGGCACAGGCGATCCGTGTGCTGTACGCCTCGGGCGCGCGCGACTTCATGGTGCCGAACCTGCCCAACCTGGGTCGCACGCCGCTGGTCCTCACGCAAGGCCAGGGACCAGCGTTCACCCAGTTGACGAAGGCACACAACAGCTTGCTCGAGGCCACCTTGACCAGCCTTTCCGCCAGCCTGCCCAAGGCACGCATCGTCCGCGTGGACGTCTACGCGCTGGGCGAGGCGCTGCTCGAAGGCGGCGTCGTGTCGGCCGATGTGCCGGCCATCGAGTTCCTGGCGCCGGGCACCGGCGCGGTGAGCTGCCTCTTCGTCAACCCGCGCGCCTGCATCGACGTGCCGCAGACCGGTGCGCTGCCACCTTTCCTGTTCTGGGACGTGCTGCATCCCACCACGCAGGTCCATGGCGCCATTGGCACCGCCATGTTCAAGGCGCTGACCAAGGCCAATAACTAAGAAGTTAAGAAACTAGGAAACTAGGAATTGGGGTGTGACCGGTGGGTGTCACCGGTCGCAGACCGGGCAGGCAGCGTCTGTCACCGAAGGCAGCCAGAGTTCGATCACGCCAGGCGTCGCCTGCAGCCTGCGTGGAAGGCCGCGAATCCACACTGGCTCGGCATCGCCCTGCGAATCGTTCCACGGCGGCCCGATGAACCGGGCCAAGGCCGCTGCACAGCTGTCGCTGGACGGGTCGTGCAGCACGAAAGTCGGCTTGGGCCACGGCACCGCCTTCCTCTGCTGGCGCAGCTCCGCGGTGCGGGTAACGTTTTCAATCGGCGCCACCTGCACCAGGTTGCCCGATTGCGCCCGCAGGCTCTCGCGCAGGGCGGTGGCCGCCGGCCGCGAGGCTTCGTCGTAGATCTGCAGGTAAAGCGTGCTGCTGCCGCCCCCTGGCCGGGCGCAGGCCTTGAGCGGAAGCTTGTCGAAGGTAGCGCTTGCCGCTGCTGCCGCGGCCATGGCCGCGGGAGGCTCCCCACGAGGCTCACCGCCTGCGGTGGCGGGCGGAGCGGCGCCTGACGGCGTCGGCCCGCCGGGCTCAAGCGGTGCCGGCCTGGCCACCATCGGCAGGGCCCCCAAGGAAGGAAAGAAGGACACCACCGATCGCCATACGCGCTTCGCCGCCTGTGCCTGTTCGTCCGGCGAGATGCCGGGGTGCCAGTAATTGAGCGCTGTGTCTTCGGTTGGTGACTTGCGCACCAGCGTGCACAGGTCGCTCTGCATGCGCTGGTAGGCGGCCAGGCAACCCGGGGCCGATTCGATCTCCTTGCGGCAGGCTTCACCGATACGGCCGGCCAGCCGCTCAAGCCCGGCCTGTTCCAGCGGCCGCAACGCGGCGCTGCCCCGCAGTTCGAACAACAGCGAAGCCTGCGTCACCACATGCTCCGGCACCTGCGGGCAGGCACCGTCGATCCCCTGTAAGCCTTTCGAGACGTCGGTAAACAGCTGGCGGATTTCGGCCTGCTCGTCGGTCC
>JAQGNA010000107.1 GCA_028292075.1 Rhodoferax sp.
GCGGCAGCTGCCGGGGCTGCCGCGCCGGCGGGTTGCCATGGCACCGCCTTCACCGGCGCGTCGCCGCGCAGCTTCTGGAAGCCGTCGACCATCACCTGCTCGCCGGCCTTCAGGCCTTCGGTCACGACCCAGCTCGTGCCCTTGGACGAGCCGATCTTGATCTTGCGCTGGCTGACCTTGCCGTCCGGGCCGACCACCATGACGGTGTCGCCCTGGTTGTTGCGGGTCACCGCCTGCTGAGGCAGCGTGATGGCATTGGTGGCCTGCGACTGCTCCAGCCGCACGCGCACGTACAGGCCGGGAAGCAACTGGCCGTCGGGGTTCGGCACCTCGGCGCGCAGCGTGATCTGGCCGGTGGTGGGGTCCACCGTCAGGTCGGAAAACAGCAGCTTGCCGGGCTGGGCGTATTCACCCAGGCCGTCGAGCACCACGCGCACGCTGGCGGCCTCTGAGCCAGCGGCGCGCTTGAGCTGACCGCTGGCCAGGCTTTGGCGCAGGGCCATCACCTCGGAGGCCGACTGCGTGAAGTTGATGTACATCGGGTTGATCTGCTGGATCACAGCCAGCGGCGTGGCGGCGCCCTGGCCCACCAGCGCGCCTTCGGTCACGAGCGCGCGGCCGATGCGGCCGGAGATGGGTGCGGTCACCGTGCTGTAGCCGAGGCTGATCTTCGAGGTTTGCACTGCAGCGCGGCCGACCGCCACGTCAGCTTCGGCCTGGGCCTTGGCGGCCACGGCATTGGCATAGTCCTGCTTGCTGATGGCATTGGCTTCGACCAGCGGCTTGTAGCGGTCGGCCAATGCCGCCGCCTGTTGCAGGTTGGCCTGGGCGCGGGCCAACGAGGCCTGCGAACTCTGGTAGGCGGCGGCGTAGGGCGCCGGGTCGATGGTGAACAGCAGCTGCCCGGCCTTCACGTCGCTGCCTTCCTTGAACACCCGCTTCTGCAGGATACCGGCGGCACGCGCCTGCACCTGGGCCACGCGCGACGCCTCGAGCCGGCCCGGCAGCTCCGTCACCAGGCCCACATCGCCCAGCGCCACGGTCACCACGCCCACTTCGGCGGGTGGCGGTGGGCCAGCCGGCGCGGCGGCGGCTTTGTCCCCGCCTTTTCCGCAGGCGGCCAGCAGGACGGCCACCAGCAAGGCGAGGGCGGTCGGAATGAAGCGCTCGGTCGAGCGCGCCAGGCGGGAGGTGGGTTGTTGGGGGCGCAAGGCGGACATGCGATTCCTTCCGGTGATGGAGTTGACCTGGGTCAAGTGAAGGGGAAAAGGGAACGGATGAGCAGAAGTAGCAGCGGCTGAGTCAGGGTTTACCCACTTGCCGCAACACTTACATACACCGATGCATGTATATTACCCGATTCGCCCCAAAGCCGCAGGAGAAGAATTGGTTCGTCGCACGAAGGTAGATGCCCTGGCCACCCGCCACCGGCTGCTGGACGCCGCGGAACTGCTGTTCCAGGCGCAAGGCGTTTCACGCACCTCGCTGAACGAGATCGCGGTGAAGGCGGGCGCCACCCGGGGCGCCATTTACTGGCACTTCAAGGACAAGGCCGACCTCTTCAACGCCATGATGGAGCGCGTCACGCTGCCGCTCGAGCAGGCCTTGCAGGTGGGGCTGGACGAACGCGCCGGCGACTCCCTGGGCGGCATGCGCAACGCCATCGTCCATTCGCTGCGCCAGATGACGACCGACCCGCAACTGCGCCGGGTCTTCGAGGTTGCCACCCACCAGGTCGAATACGTGAGCGAACTGCAGGCGGTGCGCGAGCGCCACCTCGCCATGCGCAAGGAATGCATCACCAACATGGCGCTCGGCCTGCGGGTGGCCGCGCGCGACCGCCGCGTCAGGCTGGCGGTGCCGGCCACCGCCGCGGCCGTGGGGCTGCATGGGCTGATCGTCGGTCTGATCCAGGACTGGCTGCTCGACACCTCGGTGTTCGACCTGGTGGTGACCGGCGAATCGGTGCTGGAGGTGTACTTTGCAGGGCTCGGCCTGGGCAGGCGTCAAGCGGCGAAGGCCGCGCGCATCGCTCCATAGCGTCGTTCGCGGCGTTCACCGGTTTCAGATCGGCAGCGCGGTGGTGGTCTTCACCCGGTCGAGCACGAAGCTGGTCTTGCAGTCCTGCACGCTCGGGTGCTTGAGCAGCGTCTCCATCACGAAGCGCGAGTAGTGCGCCATGTCGGCCACCACCACGCGCAGCAGATAGTCCATGTCGCCGGTCAAGGAGGCGCATTCCACCACCTCGGGCCAGCCCTGCACCGCCGCGCGGAAGAGGTCCATGGGGTTGCGCTTGTGGCTCTCGGTGTGCTTTTCCAGGCGCACGTTGATGTACGCTGTGAGCGGCAGGCCCACGCTTTCGGCCCGCAGCAGGGCCACATAGCCGGTGATGACGCCCGCGTCCTCCAGTCGCTTGACGCGGCGCAGGGTGGCCGACGGTGACAGGCTGACCTGCGCCGCCAGTTCGTCGTAGGTGGCCCTTGCGTTGCCCTGCAGCGCGCGAAGCACGCGCAGATCGATGGCATCCAGTTCGGTCAGTGCGCTCATGACGCCGATTTTGCAGGATTTCAGCGTAGGGATCCAATGGAAAGCGTCAATACGCAGGAATTCTGTGTGCCTCTTGCCTAACATGAGGACCATTCACACATCTTTTCCGGAGACATTGCAATGCCTGATCTTTTCGAGAACCCGATGGGCCTGATGGGCTTTGAGTTCGTTGAATTTGCCTCCCCCAACCCTGGTCAGCTGGAGTCCGTGTTCGAACTGCTCGGCTTCAAGCTGGTGGCCAGGCACCGCTCCAAGGACGTGGTGCTGTTCCGCCAGGGCGACATCAACTTCGTTGTGAACCGCGAACCGCGCAGCGCCGCCGGCTACTTCGCGGCCGAACACGGGCCATCGGCCTGCGGCCTGGCCTTCCGGGTGAAAGACGCCCACAAGGCCTACAACCGGGCACTCGAACTCGGCGCCCAGCCCATCGAGATTCCCACCGGCCCCATGGAGCTGCGGCTGCCGGCCATCAAGGGCATCGGCGGCGCCCCGCTCTACCTGATCGACCGCTTCGAAGAAGGCAAGTCGATCTACGACATCGACTTCGAATTCGTCGACGGCGTGGAGCGCCACCCGGTGGGCCACGGCTTCAAGATCGTCGACCACCTCACGCACAACGTGTACCGGGGCCGCATGGCCTTCTGGGCCAACTTCTACGAGCGGCTGTTCAACTTCCGCGAGATCCGGTACTTCGACATCAAGGGCGAATACACCGGCCTCACGTCCAAGGCCATGACCGCGCCCGACGGCAAGATCCGCATTCCGCTGAACGAGGAGTCGTCGAAAGGGGCCGGGCAGATCGAGGAATACCTCATGGCCTTCAACGGCGAAGGCATCCAGCACATCGCCCTGCTGAGCGACAACCTGCTCGCCAGCGTCGACAGCCTCATCAAGGCCGGCGTGCCGCTGATGAAGGCGCCACCGGCCACCTACTACAAGATGCTGCAGGACCGCCTGCCCGGCCACGGCGAGAACCCCGAGCAGCTGCAAGCGCGCGGCATCCTGCTCGACGGCACGACCGAAGGCGGCGCGCAGCGGCTGCTGTTGCAGATTTTTTCGGGCAACCTGCTGGGCCCGGTGTTCTTCGAATTCATCCAACGAAAGGGCGACGACGGCTTTGGCGAGGGCAACTTCAAGGCGCTGTTCGAATCGCTGGAGCGCGACCAGATCGAGCGCGGCGTGCTGCAGACGACCTGAGCGATCCGCCCCATGACGGAACTTGCCTACCAATCGGGCTTCGGCAACAGCTTTGCCAGCGAGTCGCTTCCGGGCGCGTTGCCGGTCGGCCGAAATTCGCCGCAGCGCTGCCCCTACGGCCTGTATGCCGAGCAGCTGTCGGGCACGGCGTTCACCGCGCCGCGGGCTGACAACCGGCGCTCCTGGCTGTACCGCATTCGGCCTTCGGCCATGCACACGCCTTTTCAGCGCACCGACGCGGGACGGCTGGTGAGCCGCTTCGGCAGCACCGACGCAACGCCGACGCCGCCGAACCAGTTGCGCTGGAGCCCGCTGCCCATGCCGAGCGAGCCGACCGACCTGCTGCAGGGCCTGGTCACCATGGCCGGCAATGGCGACGTGCACGCGCAGACCGGCGCGGCCGCCCATCTTTATGTGGCCAACCGCTCGATGCAGCGTCGGGTGTTCTACAACGCGGACGGCGAAATGCTGTTCGTGCCGCAGCAAGGCCTGCACCGCTTTGTCACCGAGTTCGGCGTGCTGGAGGCCGGCCCGCAGGAGATCGTGGTGATCCCGCGCGGTGTACGGTTCCGACTGGAACTGCCCGAAGGCCGTGAAGGCCGTGAAGGCGAGGAAGGCGCCGGCGTGCGCGGCTACATCTGCGAGAACTTCGGCGCCAACTTCCGCCTGCCAGACCTTGGCCCCATCGGCTCGAACGGCCTGGCGAATCCGCGCGACTTCCTGACGCCGGTGGCGGCCTATGAAGACGTGGACGGACCGCACGAGCTCGTCGCCAAGTTCCAGGGCCAGTTGTGGTCGGCCCAAATGACGCATTCGCCCATCGACGTGGTGGCCTGGCACGGCAACTATGCGCCGTACAAGTACGACCTGCGGCGCTTCAACACCATCGGCTCGATCAGCTTCGACCATCCGGACCCGTCGATCTTTCTGGTGCTGCACAGCGCCTCCGACACGCCGGGCGTGAGCAACATCGACTTCGTGATCTTTCCGCCGCGCATCCTGGCCGCGCAGGACACGTTCCGCCCGCCATGGTTCCACCGCAACGTGGCCAGCGAGTTCATGGGGCTGGTGCATGGCGCCTACGACGCCAAGGCCGAGGGCTTTTCGCCCGGCGGTGCGAGCCTGCACAACAGCATGACCGGCCATGGCCCCGACGCCGGCACTTTCGAGAAAGCCAGCCATGCCGACACCAGCAAGGTCGACCACGTGAAGGACACCATGGCCTTCATGTTCGAGACCCGCCTGGTCTGGCACCCCACGGCTTACGCCCTGGGCAGCGCCGAACTGCAGGACGACTACTACCGCTGCTGGGAAGGCCTGCAGAAGCACTTCGACCCGGGCCGGCCCTGAGCCAAACGCGGCGGGCCGCCGTGGCCCGCCGGACATCATTCTTTCGACACATCGCCCCCAGAGCGAACCCAGGAGACGCCATGCAAGCCAACGATCCCACCGTCGACCCCGGCCTTCGCAGCTGGGTGGCTTCGGCCAACCAGCCGGGCACCGACTTTCCGTTGCAGAACCTGCCCTACGGCCGCTTTCAGGCGGCCGGTAGTACCAACGGCGACAGCTGGCGCCTCGGCGTGGCCATCGGCGACCAGGTGCTCGACCTGCGGGCTGTCAGCCTGGTGGACCATGCCGACATGCACCGCCTGATGAACCAGCCGCGCCCGGCACTGAGGGCGCTGCGCCGGCAGATCTCTGACGGCCTGCGCGAAGGCAGCACCGCAGCGCCGCGATTCGCCACGGCGCTGTGTCCGCAGGCCGACGTGCGCATGGGCCTGCCCTGCGAGATCGGCGACTACACCGACTTCTACACCAGCATCCACCACGCCACCACGGTCGGCAAGCAGTTTCGCCCGGACAACCCGCTGCTGCCCAACTACAAGTGGGTGCCCATCGGCTACCACGGCCGCGCATCGTCCATCGGCGTGAGCGGGCAGACCTTTCCGCGCCCGCTTGGGCAGACCAAGGCGCCCGACGCCGAAGTGCCCAGCTTCGGCCCCTGCCGCCGCCTCGACTACGAGCTGGAGCTCGGGGTGTTCATCGGCCGGCCGAATGCGGCGGGGCAGCGCATCCGCATCGACCAGGCCGAAGACCATGTGTTCGGCCTGGCCCTCTTCAACGACTGGAGTGCCCGCGACATCCAGGCCTGGGAATACCAACCGCTCGGGCCGTTCCTGTCGAAGAACTTCGCCAGCACCGTCTCGCCCTGGGTGGTCACGCTCGACGCGCTGGCGCCGTTTCGCCAAGCCTGGCACCGCGACCCCGCCGACCCGGCGCCGCTGGCCTACCTCGATGCGCCCGAAAACCGCGCGGCGGGCGCTTTCGATG
>JAQGNA010000112.1 GCA_028292075.1 Rhodoferax sp.
TCGCGGCCAATGCCGAAGCCCACCTGCGCCCGCGCGCCCGGCTGGCCCTGCTGTACCCGGCCGACTGCCTGGCCGAGACGCTGCGGGTGGACGCGCTCTGCGACTTCAGCCTGGCGTCGCTGAAGTACGAATATCCGCACGAGGTGGTGCCCGAGGGCGAGACTCCCGCCAGCTTTTTGCGCCGCTGCACCTACGAAGGCTCGGGCCTGCGCTTTCCGCAGGGCATGCCAGCGGCGGTGCAGCTGCAGATCGAGAAGGAACTCGCCCTGATCAGCGAGCTGCACTACGAGAAGTACTTCCTCACCGACTACGACATCGAGCGCTTCGCCCGCAGCCGCAACATCCTGTGCCAGGGCCGCGGCTCGGCGGCGAATTCGGCGGTCTGCTATTGCCTGGGCATCACCGAGGTCAACCCTTCTCAGACTTCCACGCTGTTCGAGCGCTTCATCAGCCGCGAACGCAACGAGCCGCCCGACATCGACGTCGACTTCGAGCACCAGCGGCGCGAGGAAGTGATCCAGTACCTCTACGAGAAATACGGCCGCCACCGCGCCGCCCTGGTGGCCGCCGTGGCCTGCTACCGGCCGCGCAGCGCCCTGCGCGACGTGGGCAAGGCGCTGGGCATGCCGGCCGACGACATCGACCGGCTGGCCAAGCACCAGCAGTGGTGGGACGGCCCCGAGGTCATGAGCGAGCGCCTGCGCGAACTGGGGCTCGACCCCGACTCCCGGCGCGTCATCCTGTGGATCGAGCTGACGCGCCAGCTGATCGGGTTTCCGCGCCATCTGTCGCAACACAGTGGCGGCTTCGTGCTGTCGGGGCTGGCCATCACCCGCACCGTGCCGGTGGTGCAGGCGGCCATGGAAGGCCGCACCACCATCGAATGGGACAAGGACGACATCGACGCCATCGGCCTGCTCAAGGTCGACGTGCTGGCCCTCGGCATGCTCAGCGCCATGCAGCGCACGCTGCAGCTCAAAAGCCAGTGGGAAGGTGTGGATTTCTGCCTGCAGGACATTCCGCAGGACGACCAGAAAACCTACGACATGATCTGCCGCGCCGACACGGTGGGCGTGTTTCAGATCGAGTCGCGGGCCCAGCAGAGCATGCTGCCGAGGCTGCGGCCACGGGTGTTCTACGACCTGGTGATCGAGGTCGCCATCGTGCGGCCGGGGCCGATTCAGGGCGGCATGATCCACCCTTACCTGCGCCGCCGCCAGCAGCTCGAACCGGTGGTCTATGCCAAGGACGACCTGCGCCCCGCGCTGGAGCGCACCCTGGGGGTGCCCATCTTCCAGGAGCAGGTGATGCAGATCGCCATGATCGCCGCCGGCTTCAGCGGCGGCGAGGCCGACAGCCTGCGCCGGGCCATGGCGGCCTGGCGGCGCAAGGGCGGCATCGAGAAGTTCTACCAGCGCATCATCGACGGCATGGTGGCGCGCGGCTACGAGCGCGAGTTCGCCGACGCCATCTTCAAGATGATCGAAGGCTTTGGCGAATACGGCTTTCCCGAAAGCCATGCCGCCAGCTTCGCCCTGCTGGTTTATGCGAGTGCCTGGCTCAAGTGCCACCATCCGGCGTTCTTCCTCGCGGCGCTGCTCAACTCGCAGCCCATGGGCTTCTACAGCCCCTCGCAGCTGGTGCAGGACGCCATCCGCCACAAAGTGCAGGTGCGGCCCGTCGACGTCATGGCCAGCGACTGGGACTGCACGATGGAGCCGCTGTCCGACGAACGCCCCCGCGTGCCCGCCGTGCGCCTGGGCCTGCGCATGGTCAGCGGCCTGAAGGAGACCAGCGTGCAGCGCCTGGTGGCCGCCCGGCGCGAAGCCCTGTTTTTGAACACCGAAGACCTGGCCCGCCGCGCCCGGCTCGACAGCGGCGACCTGAACGCGCTGGCCGCCGGCGACGCCCTCATGAGCCTGAGCGGCCACCGCCGCCAGCAGGTGTGGGACGCCAGCGCCCTGCACCGGAGTCCGCCGCTGCTGACCGACGCCCCGGTGCACGAAGACTTTCTGGAGCTGCCCGAGGCCGAAGAAGGCGAAGAGGTCTTGCACGACTACGACACGCTCGGCCTCAGCCTGCGGCGCCATCCGGTGGCCCTGCTGCGCGACTGGCTCGACCGCCACCGCGTGTCCACCTCGGCCCACCTGGCCCGCCAGCCCGACGGCCGCTTCGTGCGCGCCTGCGGCCTGGTCACCACGCGCCAGCAGCCGGCCACCGCCAAGGGCACGGTCTTCGTCACCCTCGAAGACGAAACCGGCTGCGTCAACGTGATCGTCTGGAAAGACCTGCGCGATGCCCAGCGCAATGTGCTGCTCGGCGCGCGGCTGATGGCGGTGGACGGCGTCTGGCAATGCCAGGGCGGCGTGCGCCACCTGCTGGCCCGGCGGCTGATCGACGTGTCGAGAAAACTGGGAAGTCTGCCAGTGGCGAGCCGCAATTTCCGGTGAAAAAAGCTTCGCTGGCCTTTTACCACCTATGATTTTCAGCTCATCCTTAGTGTGACCCGAGCGGCTTAACCTGCCCGCCACACCCGTCACCAGTCGAGCAACATGCAACCTGATCCCAGCCCGTACCGGCCTGTGTTTTCCTCGTCTGTCGCGCGCCGGCTTGGGCCCTACGCCCTGATCGCCTGCGGACTGGCGCTGCTGGTCGGCAGTTCCTTGGCGCAGCCCGTCAGCTTGGCCGAGGTCCAACGCATCAAGGCCGAAGTGGACGTGCCACGCTGGCGCGAGGCGGCCGCCCTCAGCCGCCTGTTGCGCGCCAATCCACCCGACGCGGCCACGGCCGAACAGTGGCGCCTGCTGGACGCCGAAACCGATCCATCCACCGGCAAGACGCCGCTCGACCAGATCGACCATGCCGCCGTGGCCTGGCGAAACGCCAACGCACGCTGGCTGCGCTGGCGCGTGCTGTCCCAGAACGCCGACGCACGCTACTCCTTCGCCTATGCG
>JAQGNA010000157.1 GCA_028292075.1 Rhodoferax sp.
GGCATAGCCCAGGATCATCGGGTTGACGTAGATGCTGTCGCCCATCAGTGCGGTGGCCGCGGCATCGGCATCGAACAGGCCGAGTGCATGCGCGCCCACGGCCGCGCCGATCTGCGCCGCGCAGGCGTCCTGCGGGTTCTGCCAGTTGGCGTTGCGCACGAAGGCGGCCGTGGGCGCACTGTGGCTGTTGAGGGCGACGTGGGTACGGCCTTCGCGCATGCGGGCCATGGTTTCGTCGTTCACCGCCACCAGGGGGTCGCAGGCCAGGATCAGGTCGGCCGCCGCCGTGCCCACGCGGGTGGTACGGATGTCGCCCTGCGTCGCGCCGATGAGCACATGGCTCCAGGTGGCGCCGCCCTTCTGCGCCAGACCCGCCGCATCCTGCGTGACGATGCCCTTGCCCTCGATGTGCGCGGCCATGCCCAGCAGTTGTCCGATCGTGATGACACCGGTGCCGCCCACGCCGGCCACCACGATGCCCCACACGCCACCCGGCGCGATCCGCGCCAGGGCCGGCTCGTCGAGCGCACCCAGTTCCGCAGGCGTCGCGGCCTTGGCCTTCGACTTCTTCTTCAGCTGCCCACCTTCCACCGTGACGAAGCTCGGGCAGAAGCCCTTGAGGCAGCTCATGTCCTTGTTGCAGGTGCTCTGGTTGATCGCACGCTTGCGGCCGAACTCGGTTTCGAGCGGCTCCACGCTCAGGCAGTTGCTTTGCACGCTGCAGTCGCCGCAGCCTTCGCACACCAGCTCGTTGATGACCACGCGCTTGGCCGGGTCCACGGCGGTGCCACGCTTGCGGCGGCGGCGTTTTTCAGTGGCGCAGGTCTGGTCGTAGATGATGGCCGTGGTGCCCTTGAGCTCGCGGAACTCGCGCTGGATGGCGTCGAGTTCGTCCCGGTGCTTCACGCCCACGTTGTCGCCGGGAATGTTCACGCCGTCGTACTTTTCCGGCTCGTCTGTCACGATCACCACCCGCCCCACGCCCTCGGCATGAAGGCTCTCGGCGATCTGCAGCACCGAATGGCCTTCAGGCCGCTCGCCGATCTGCTGGCCGCCCGTCATGGCCACGGCGTCGTTGTAGAGGATCTTGTAGGTGATGTTGACGCCGGCCGCAATGCTCTGGCGGATGGCCAGCAGGCCGCTGTGGAAGTAGGTGCCGTCGCCCAGGTTGGCGAAGATGTGCTGGTCGGTGGTGAAAGGCTGTTGGCCGACCCACGGCACGCCTTCGCCGCCCATCTGCGTGAAGCCGATGGTCGAGCGGTCCATCCATGTCGCCATGTAGTGACATCCGATGCCGCCCATGGCGCGCGAACCCTCCGGCACCACGGTGCTGGTGTTGTGCGGGCAGCCCGAGCAGAACCACGGCTGGCGCGCGTCCTTGACGCCGCCCAGCGCCAATTCCATGGCGCGCTCCTTGGCCTCGAGGATCGCCATCTGCGTGTCGATGCGCGCCACAAGGTCCGCGCCGCCCGAGGCCAGAATGCCGAGCTTGCGGAGCCGCTGCACGATGGCCTTGGCGATCAGCGCCGGGTTCAGGTCGGCATTGGCCCGCAGCAGGGTGTTGGCCGTGGGGTTGGGCATGGCCCATTCGCCGCCGGAGAAATCGCCGTCGAGTTCATTGAACTTGCCCAGCACATTCGGCCGCACGTCCGATCGCCAGTTGTAGAGCTCTTCCTTCAGCTGGTATTCGATGACCTGGCGCTTTTCTTCGACCACCAAAATCTCTTGCAGCCCGGTTGCGAACTCGCGGGTGAGCTGAGCCTCGAGCGGCCAGACCACGGTGACCTTGTGCAGCCGGATGCCGAGCTGGCGGCAGGTGGCGTCGTCCAGCCCCAGGTCTTGCAGCGCCTGGCGCGTGTCGTTGTAGGCCTTGCCGCTGGCCATGATGCCGAAGCGGTCGTTCGGGCCTTCGATCACGTTGTAGTTGAGCCGGTTGGCGCGGATGTAGGCCAGCGCGGCGTACCACTTGTAGTGCATCAGCCGGGCTTCCTGCTCCAGCGGATGGTCGGGCCAGCGGATGTGCAGGCCGCCCGGCGGCATCTGGAAATCGGTGGGCACCACCACGTTGACACGCTCGGGGTCGATCATCGCGGTGGCGCTCGATTCGACGATCTCCTGGATCGTCTTCATGCCCGACCAGATGCCCGAAAAACGGCTCATCGCGAACGCATGGATGCCCAAGTCCAAAATCTCCTGCACGGTGGTCGGGAAGAACACCGGCGTGCCGCAAGCCTTGAAGATGTGGTCGCTCTGGTGCGCGGCGGTGGAGCTCTTCGAGATGTGGTCGTCGCCAGCCACCGCGATCACGCCGCCGAACTCCGTGGTGCCGGCCATGTTGGCATGCTTGAAGACGTCGGAGCAACGGTCCACGCCGGGCCCCTTGCCGTACCAGATGCCGAACACGCCGTCGAACTTGTTGGTGCCCGCTGGCGAAAAGCCCAACTGCTGCGTGCCCCATAACGCGGTGGCGGCCAGCTCTTCGTTGACGCCGGGCTGGAACACGATGTTCTGCGCCTTCAGGAACTTGCTGGCCTTCCATAGCGCCTGGTCGTAGCCACCAAGCGGCGAACCGCGGTAGCCGCTGATGAAGCCGGCGGTGTTCTTGCCGGCCTGCTGGTCGCGAAGCCGCTGCAGCATGGGCAGCTTGACCAGGGCCTGCACCCCGCTCATGAATGCCCGACCATAGTCGAGGCTGTATTTGTCGTCGAGCGTGACCGTCTCAAGAGACTTGCGGATGTGTTCGGGCAACGGGGCGTTCATGCGGCGCTCCTTGGCTCGACGCCAAATCCAGCGCGTCCGGCTTCGCCGACCGCCCTGTACTTGTGCCTTCGGCGCAACCCGCATTGCGGGTTGTCGTCGAGCGTGACCGTCTCGAGGGCCTTGCGGATGTGTTCGGGCAGGGGTGCGTTCATCTGTCTTTGTCTCCAGTACCGTTTGGACCGCCTCGTGGGCAGGCTGCGGACTTGCGCCGCGTGGGGATGGCCGTTCGCCTGGGCAAACGTTGGAAAAGTGTATGCCGGACGCGCCGATATGTCTTTGCGTTTGATGCCCGCTTCGGCCGTCTTCCCGAAAGGATCTTGCGCAAAAGCCTAGAATTCTGAAATGCTTGATAAGTTTGACATCGCCATCCTGAACGAACTCCAAGCCGATGGCCGCCTGACGAATGCGGAACTTGCGCAACGCGTGGGCCTGAGCGCGGCGCCTTGCTGGCGGCGCGTGAGGGCGCTGGAAGAAGCCGGCTACATCCTCGGCTACCACGCCGAGATCG
>JAQGNA010000167.1 GCA_028292075.1 Rhodoferax sp.
GCATCTTCGCGCTGGCGGAGCGGGAGTTCGACCTCGTGCCCGCGCGCACCGTGTTCATCGACGACAGCGGCCACAACGTGGCAAGCGCCCGCGAGCGCGGCTGGCACGCGGTTCATTTTGCCGACGCTGCGCAGTGCGAGGCCGCGCTGCGCCAGGGTGGATGGCTGCGCTGATGTTGCCGCGCGCCGCGTCAAGCGATCGGTCGGTCACGTTTCCGCTCATTCCATCCCCGAGCGTGCAACTCATGCCACTTTTTACGATCATTCCCATCATGTCCGCCCATGTCTGACGCCGCCGCCTACGAACACAACGGCCGTCCGGTCAGCCGCGAGGCTTTCTACGCCGTGGCCTGCGATCCGCGCCGCAGCGTGGCGGTGGAAGCCTGCGCCGGCGCCGGTAAGACCTGGATGCTGGTGTCGCGCATTTTGCGTGCCCTGACCGAGGCCCGGCCCGGCCGCGATGCCGCCGCCGCGCCGCACGAGATCCTGGCCATCACCTTCACCAAGAAGGCCGCGGGCGAGATGCGCCAGCGGCTCAACGAATGGCTGACCGAATTTGCAGCCGCCACGCCCGACCACCTCGTTGCCGAGCTGTGCGCACGGGGCGTGTCGCCAGCCGCCGCACGGGCCCAGGCCGCCGCGCTGCAGGGCCTGCACGCGGCCCTGCTGGCCCATGGCCGGCCGGTGCAGATCCGCACCTTCCACAGCTGGTTCGCCGCCTTGCTGCGCACCGCTCCGCTGGCGATTCTGAATGAGCTCGGGCTGCCGGCGAACTACGAACTGCTCGAGGACGACAGCGAGGCCGTCAGGCAAGTGTGGCGCCGCTTCTACGCCACGCTGGTCGAGCAACCCGAGGCCCGCGCCGACTTCCAGGCGCTGGTCGCCGAGCATGGGCGCTTCCAGGCCCAGAAGGCACTCGCATCGGCCCTGCAGAAGCGGGTGGAGTTCAGCCTGGCCGACGCCATCGGCGTGGTCGACGCCTCGGTGCAGCCCTTCGAGGCGCAATTCCCCGCGCTCCAGGGGCTCGCCCGGCCAGAAGACGCCTTCTGGCGCGGCCAGGGGCGCGCCTTGCTGCTCGCTGCGGCCGCCAGCCTTGGCAAGGCCAGTGCGCGCACCTATGCGGCGAAGGGCGATGAGCTGGTCATGGCGGTCACGGCCGGTGACGCGGATGGTGTGTTGGCCGCACTGCTGACCGCGACCGGCGGCGCTCGCAAATTCGGCGACAAGCTCGCCGGCATCGACACCATCCGCACGGCGCAGGAACTGGCGCTGCTGGTGGTCGATGCCCGCGTGCAGCATGCCGCCTGGACCCACCAGCAGCGCATGGCCCGGCTCACCCGCGTGCTGGTGGCCGAGTTCGCGGCGCTCAAGCGGGCCCAGGGCTGGGTCGACATGAACGACGTGGAACGCGCCGCTTCGCGCATGCTGTCCGATGAAGTGCTTAGCGGCTGGGTCCAGGAGCGGCTCGACGCGAGGGTGCAGCATCTGCTGATCGACGAGTTCCAGGACACCAGCCCGCTGCAGTGGCAGGCCCTGCATGCCTGGCTCAGCGGCTATGCCGGTGCGGGCGGTTCGGCGCCCAGCGTGTTCATCGTCGGCGATCCGAAGCAAAGCATCTACCGTTTTCGCCGCGCCGAGCCACAGGTGTTCCGGGCGGCGCAGGCCTTCGTGCGCGAGGGGCTGGGCGGCGACATGCTGAGTTGCGACCACACCCGGCGCAATGCACCCGCCGTGATCGACGCCGTCAACGCCGCCATGGGCGCTGCCCAGGCGGCAGGTGCCTACGACGGATTTCGGCACCACACCACCGAATCGAACCTGACCGGTGCCCTGCTGCGGTTGCCGGCCGTGCCACGCGACGCCGGGCAGACGCCGGCGCGCCTGGACGCCGACAATGCCGAAGGCCTCTGGCGCGACAGCCTGACCACGCCGCGCGAAGAGCCCGAGGAAACGCTGCGCAGCATCGAATGCCGGCAGGCCGCGGCCTGGCTGGTGCGGCAGTTGGCCGAGCACGGCCTTCAGCCCAGAGACATCATGGTGCTGGCCCGCAAACGCGACCGGCTGGCGGCCATGCAGGAGGTGCTGCGCGGCCTGTCCGTGCCGACCCAGCAACCCGAAAAGGCCGACCTCGCCGACGCGCCCGAGGTGCAGGACGTGGTGGCCCTGCTCGATGCGCTGGTGTCGCCGGCGCACGACCTTTCGCTCGCTCGCGCCCTCAAGTCACCCATCTTCGGCATCGACGACGCAGGGCTTGTGCAGTTGGCGTTGCTGCAACGCGGCGCCCGGCACCTGAGCTGGTTCGACCTGCTGCGGCAGCATGAGGGTGTGCCGACGGCGCTGCGGGAGGTGGGTGCCCGCCTGCTGCGCTGGAAGCGTTGGGTCGACAGCCTGCCGCCACACGACGCGCTCGACGCCATCTATGCCGACGGCGACCTTGTCGCCCGCTTTGCCGCCGCCGTGCCGGGCGCCTTGCGCGCCAGCGTGCTGGCCAATCTGCGGGCGCTGCTCGGCACGGCGCTGCAGATCGACGGCGCCCGTTACGCCACGCCCTATGCGCTGGTGCGGGCCCTCAAGGCCGGCGGCGTGAAGGCGCCGGTGAGCGCCGATGTCAACGCCGTCAGACTTCTCACCGTGCACGGCGCCAAGGGTCTCGAGGCGGGCCTGGTTCTGCTGCTCGACACCGACGCCGCCGCCAGCAAGTCTGAGACCATGGGCGCGCTCGTCGAATGGCCGGGCGAATCGGCCGCACCGGAGCGCTTTGTGTTCCTCGCCAGCGAAACCCGGCCGCCGGCCTGCACGGCCGAGTCGCTGCGCACCGAGCAGGCCGCACGCCAGCGGGAGGAGCTGAACGCCATGTACGTGGCCATGACGCGGGCCCGGCGCCTGCTGGCCATCTCTTCGGTGCATCCACGCCATGCGGTGGAAGGCAGCTGGTGGCAGCGCCTTTCGCCGTTGGCCGAGCCGGTGCCGCCGGAAGCACTGGAGCCGATCGGGGCAGCGCCGGCAATGTCTTCCGCTGAAGAACGACAGGGGCTGG
>JAQGNA010000215.1 GCA_028292075.1 Rhodoferax sp.
ATCGCCGCTCGACATTGCCGAAGCCGTGCGCACGCGGGTGCTCAAGAAAGGTGCGGCCGACCCCGAAGACACCGGTCGCGCCTGGATATTTACCTCGGCCACGCTCGGCGACGACGCCAGGCTGCGCTGGTTCACCGAGCCGTGCGGACTCACCGACGCAAAGGTTTTGCGCGTCGAAAGCCCGTTCGACTATGCGAATCAGGCCGCTCTTTACGTCCCGCGCGCGTTCCCGAAGCCCAACGATCCGTTGCACGGAACACGCGTCGCACAGCTGGCCGCACAAGGGGCCCGGCTGCTCGGCGGCCGCACGCTGGTGCTGACCACCACGCTGCGCGCGCTGAAAACCATCGGCGATGCGATACGCCGCGAGTTCGAGAAGCCATCGGACGGCTTGCGCCCAGACGTCCTGGTGCAGGGCGAACTGCCCAAACGTGTGCTGATGGACCGCTTCCGCGAAGGCGCCAATGCGGGCGCCGCCGGCTGCGTCCTGGTCGCATCGGCCACATTCTGGGAGGGTTTCGACGTACCCGGCGATGCGTTGCAGTTCGTCGTCATCGACAAGCTGCCGTTCCCGCCGCCCAACGATCCGTTGGTCGAAGCGCGGTCACATCGCCTCGAAGCCGAAGGCCGCAACGCGTTCGGCGAATACTCGCTGCCCGAAGCGGCCGTCGCGCTGAAGCAGGGCGCCGGGCGCTTGATCCGCCGTGAAAGCGATGTCGGCGTGCTGGCCATCTGCGATACGCGGCTGGTGGCGATGGGCTATGGAAAGCGGTTGCTGGCAGCGCTGCCGCCGATGCGGAGGTTGGAAAGCGAAACGGATTTTGAAGCGGCGATCAACGCACTGCGCCCCAGTTGACTGCGAAGCGAAGTGCGAAAGCACGAGCAGGACAATCCGGCGGTCGATGGTCGCCAAGGCGGCCGAGCGCCGGGCCGCCCCAAGCCGGCCGCGCCCCACCCGCGGGGGGTGGCGAATTACACGCTGCGAAGCAGCATGAAAAGCCGGGGGCCCTAGCTACCAGACCTTCCACCACGGATCGTCCTTGCTGCGGAAGCCGCGCGCCAGGTATTCGCTTTTCGGGTAGTTGGTCGTCAGCACCCGGCGTGCATCGTCGCGCAGGTCGTTCATGCCGAGCTTGTCGTACGACTGAACCATGATGTAGAGCGCTTCTTCCAGCGCCGGCACTTCGCGGTAATCGGCCAGTGCGAGTTGCGAGCGGTTGATGGCGGCCAGATAAGCGCCGCGGTTGTAGTAATAGCGGGCGACGTGCACTTCGTACTGCGCCAGCGAATTCACCACGTAGTTCATGCGCTGGCGTGCGTCCGGCTCATAGCGGGATTCTGGGAAGCGCGTGACCAGTTCCTTGAAGGCCAGGAACGATTCCTTGGCCGCCTTCTGGTCGCGCTCCGAGAGATCCTGGCGCGTCATCGAGGCGAACATGCCGAGGTCGTCGTTGAAGTTGACGACGCCCTTCAGGTAGAACGCGTAATCGAGCGCAGGGCTGGCGGGGTGCAGCTTGATGAAGCGGTCGATGGTCGTGATGGAACCGGGCCTGTCGCCCGACTTGAACTGGGCATAGGCCTTGTCGAGCTGGGCCTGCTGGGCCAGCGGCGTGCCGGCTGCGCGGCCTTCGAGCTTCTCGAACAGCGGGATGGCCTTGTCGTAGGCGCCCGATCCGGCTTCGTCCTTGGCTTCGCTGTAGATTCGGTTGGGGCTCCAGTTGGCGGTTTCGTCGACCTTCGTCGTGGAGCATCCAGCCACCACGCCAGCCGCGGCGACGAGTGCCAACCAACGCGAGACCACCGATAATTTGGCGTGAAACATCACATGAAGCCTTCTTGAAACAAGTACCTTTGATTATATCGACCGCCTCCCAGGGCGGCGATTCCGGCATTCCGGGCGCTGCGGACCCCGAAAACAGCACCGATCAGAGCGATCAGGGCGACATCACCGAGGCCAGCGAAACGCGGCCCTTCGTCGTCGGACCGGCTCAGCACGGCGAACGCTTGGACCGCGCGCTGGCCGCGCTGGTTCCCGAACTCTCGCGCAGTTATCTGCAGCAGCTGATCGAAGCCGGCGCCGTGACCCTGCGCGGGCGCGTCACCACCAAGGTCTCGGCGACGGTGCGGGCCGGGGAGGCCGGAACGGTCGAGTTGCGTCCGACGCCGGAGAGCCAGGCCTTCAAGGCAGAGGCGATGGATCTGCGCGTCGTCCACGAAGACGCCCATCTGCGCATCATCGACAAGCCAGCAGGTCTGGTGGTGCATCCGGCGCCGGGTCACTGGAGCGGCACGCTGCTCAACGGCCTGTTGGCGCTCGACCCGCAGGCCGCCCGCATGCCGCGCGCCGGCATCGTGCACCGGCTCGACCGCGACACGAGCGGCCTGATGGTCGTCGCGCGCACCCGAGCCACGATGGACGCGCTGGTGGCACTGATCGCCGCGCGCGACGTCTCGCGGCAGTATCTGGCGATGGCGCACAAGCCCTGGCAGGGCGCTGCGGCGCGCCAGGTCGATGCGCCGATCGGCCGCGACCCGCGCAACCGGCTGCGCATGGCGGTGGTCGACCTCGCACGCGATGCCGGCAAGACGGCGCGCACCACCTTCGACCTGCTGGAAGGCAATGACCTGGGTTGCCTCGTGCGCGCCAGCCTGCACACCGGGCGCACGCACCAGATCCGCGTCCACCTGGCGCACCTGGGCCATCCGCTGGTGGGTGACACGCTGTATGGCGGCGTGCCGGCCGCCGGATTGGAGCGGCAGGCACTGCACGCGTTCCGCTTGGCCTTCACGCACCCGTTCACGGGCGCGGCGATGGACCTGCGGTCGGCCTTGCCCGCGGACTTCACCGACGGGCTTGCCGGCTGGGGCCTGCGTTACAATGCGGCCGCACTGCAGGCACCCGTCCACCGGCCCGCCGGAGCCTCCGCACAGCCCGACGGCGCCGCCCCTTCCAGGGCCCCCAGCGACCGCCGCGCCCCAGGCGCCGGTCCCAAGACAAGAGAGACCAGATGAATACCGTGGATGCCAAGCGCGTCCTCGAAACCGCATTGATCTGTTCGCAGCAGCCATTGCCGGTTCGCGAGCTGCGCGTGCTGTTCAATGACGAGCTCGGCGCCGACACCATCAAGACGCTGCTGGACGACCTGCAGGACGAGTGGGCCCAGCGCGGGGTCGAGCTGGTGTGCGTGGCCTCCGGCTGGCGCTTCCAGAGCCGGCCGCAGATGCGCGAGTACCTGGACCGACTGCATCCCGAGAAGCCGCCCCGGTACACCCGCGCCACCATGGAGACGCTGGCCATCATTGCCTACCGTCAGCCCGTGACCCGCGGTGACATGGAAGACATCCGGGGCGTGACCATCAACACCCAGATCCTGCGGCAGCTCGAGGACAGGGGCTGGGTCGAGGTCATCGGCCACCGCGAGGCGCCGGGCCGTCCCGGCCTTTACGCCACCACCCGCCAGTTCCTCGACGACCTGGGCCTGGCCTCGCTCGACCAGCTGCCGATGCTGGAGGAGCCCTCGCGGCAGATGGTGGCGCTGGCCGGCCTGGCCGGCGGCGACGACGGCGCGCAGGTTGCCCTGGCCATCGAACCGCCCGCCGAGGGCGCGGACACCGCGCAGGACATCGAAGAATCCGCCGCCCTTGCGCAGGGTGGCTCCATGCCCGGAACGGAAGACGCGTTCGTGCCTGCCGCCTCCGAACCGAACGACACCCCGGCCGATGCCGGCGACGCCCATCCCGGCGGCGCCGAGCCCGCTGCCCTGACCTGACGCCCATGACACCCACTGACCTGCAGGGCGCTGCCCCGGACGCCGATGACGAGAAGGACGAGGCAGTCCCGGGGCCTGCCCCGCAGCAGCTGGCCGCACCCTTGCCGCCGCCCGACCGCGTGACGGCCCCGTCCGCCGACGCCGGCCAGGACGATGAGGAAGACGACGAGGAGCGGGACGACGACGAGGACGACCAGGACCGCGAGGAGCGGCGCGCGCGGCGCGAGCCCCCGGTCCCGGCCCCGGAGCCGATCCGGTTCGAGGACGTCGTGTCGGGCCGCTTCGACGCCGACGAGCAGAGCGCGGAGGTGGCGTTGGCCAAGCGCGTGCTGGCGCCGCAGGCCGACACCCCCAAGCTGCACAAGGTGCTGGCCCAGGCCGGCCTGGGCTCGCGCCTCGAGATGGAACAGCTCATCATGGAAGGGCGCATCTCGGTCAACAACGAGCCGGCCCACATCGGCCAGCGCATCCAGTTCGGCGACTCGATCAAGGTCAACGGCAAGCCGATCAAGGTGCGCATCGCGCCGCCGCCACCACGCGTCATCGCGTACCACAAGCCGGCCGGCGAAGTCGTCACCCACGACGACCCGCAGAACCGTCCCACGGTGTTCCGCAAGCTGCCCCGGCTGTTCCAGGGCAAGTGGCAGTCGGTCGGGCGCCTGGACCTGAACACCGAGGGCCTGCTGCTCTTCACCAGTTCGGGCGAACTGGCCAACCGGCTGATGCACCCGCGCTTCGGGCTGGAGCGCGAGTACGCCGTGCGCGTGCTGGGGGCCCTGTCGGCGGACGAGAAGCAGCGCCTGCTCGACGGCGTGGAACTGGACGACGGCAGGGCCCAGTTCGGCTCCATCGAGGAGGGCGGCGGCGAAGGCGCCAACAGCTGGTACCGGGTCACCATCTCCGAGGGCCGCAACCGCGAGGTGCGGCGCCTGTTCGAGGCGCTCGGGCATGCGGTCAGCCGTCTCATCCGCATCCGCTACGGGGCCATGGTGCTGCCACGCGGCCTCAAGCGCGGTGCGTTCATGGAATTGGACGAGCGAGACATCCGCTCCCTGACCCAGGCAGCCGGCGCGGCGACGGACGATCGGCGCGATGACGGCCAGGGGCCGGGCGACGGCCCGTCGCGCAACCGCCGTCGCGGCAACCGCGGCGGCAGCGGACCGCGGCCGGACG
>JAQGNA010000230.1 GCA_028292075.1 Rhodoferax sp.
GGCTCACCGAGGCGGGCCAGCGGCTGGTCGACGAGACACGCGAATCCTTCGACCGCATCGCGCACAGCTTCGACAGCCTGAAGGATGTCGGCGGCGAACCCGGTGGTCGGCTGCGCATCACCGCGCCCATGGCCCTGGGCCGGCAGCAGCTGGTGCCGCGCATCGCCAGCTTCCTGCTGGCGCATCCGGCCGTGCGCATCGAGATGGCGCTGTCCGACCGCCTGGCTTCGCTCACCGGCGAAGGCTTCGACCTGGCCGTCCGGCACATCGCCTCGCCGCCCGATTCGCATGTCGCCTGGCCGCTGTGCAAGACGGCTTCGGTGCTGGTGGCGAGCCCCGCCTACCTGCAACGCCGCGGCACGCCTGCCGCACCCGACGACCTGGCCAGCCACGACTGCCTGCACTACCCACGCGGCAAGGAATCGAATGTATGGTCGTTCGAGCCCCGCGGCAGCCGGGCCCGGAACGCATCACGCACCACGGTGCCCATCGCCGGCCCCTTCGCGGCCGACAACAGCGAGGCGCTGCGCGACGCCGCCCAGGACGGCCTGGGCATCGCCCTGGTGCCCGACTTCAGCGCCCAGGCCGGCCTGCGTTCCGGGCTGCTGGCCGAGGTGATTCCAGCCTGGCGGCCCGTGGGCACCTTCGCCGACAACATCTTCGCGATGCGGCCCTATGCGCTGCACGTGCCGCGCGCGCTCACCCTGTTCGTGCGCCATCTGCGCGAGACCATGGCGGCGGGGTTTCAGGCCTGACCTGAATGCCCCGCCGGCCGCAGCGGCAGCCAGCGCAGCAGCGTCGCGTACATGCGCTCGGGGTTGACCGGCTTGGCGACGTGGTCGTTCATGCCGGCGTCGAGGCAGGCCTGGCGGTCGTCGAGAAAGGCGTTCGCGGTCATGGCGACGATGGGCACGGCCTGGCCCGCCTTGCGGCGGATCTCGCGCGTGGCCTCCAGGCCGTCGAGCAGGGGCATCTGCACGTCCATGAGGATCAGGTCGTAGCGGCGCGACAGCGCCATCTCGACCGCGCGTTGGCCGTCCCAGGCGGTCTCGACCTCCAGGCCGACCATCTCCAGCAGGTCCTGCGCCAGCTCGCGGTTCACCGGGTTGTCTTCGGCCAGCAGCACCCGCTGGCCGGCATGGCGGGCGTGCACCAGCGTTTCGGCGGTGCTGGGTGCGGCCGGCTCGGCCAGCGCCACCGGCTGGACCGGCCGCAGCAGAATCGCGAGCTGGTCGAGCAGCGCCGAAGCGGTGATCGGCTTCAGCATCACCGCATCGAAGCGTGCGGCCCGCGCGCCCGTCAGCATGGAAGGCTCGTCGAAGGCCGTCACAAGCAGGCTGGGCGGCATGCCGTCGCCAAGCAGCGCACGCAGCTGCTTCAGGGTCTCGATGCCGTCCATGGGCGACATGCGCCAGTCGATCAGCATGACGTCGTAGGCCCGTCCCGCTGCCATTTCCTGTTCAACCTTGCGCAGCGCCGCCGCGCCGCTGTCCACCGCGTCCACCGCCAGGCCCAGGGCCACCAGGCGGTCGCCGATGACGGCCCGCGCTTCGGGCAGGTCATCGACCAGGAGCGCACGGCGGCCGGCCAGCTGGACGCGCGCAGGCTGCACCGGAGCGGTGGCGGCGCGGGCCAACCAGACCGTGAACCAGAACATGCTGCCGACGCCGAGGGTGCTTTCCACGCCGGCGTCTCCGTCCATGGCCCGGGCTAGCTGGCGTGACAACGCCAGCCCCAGCCCGGTGCCCCCATGCCGGCGCGATGCCGAGTTGTCGGCCTGTTCAAAAGCATTGAACAGCACGCCCCGTTGCGCCTCCGAGATGCCCGGCCCGGTGTCCTGCACCTCGAAACGCAGCTGCACGCGGTCACCCTCTTCGGCCAGCACCATGCCACGCAGCCGGACCCAGCCAAGCTCGGTGAACTTGACGGCGTTCGCCATCAGGTTGATGAGGATCTGCGACAGCCGGGTGGCGTCGCCGCGAAGCCGGCGCGGCAGGTGGTCCGGGTCGAGGATCATCTCCAGACCCTTGCTGCGGCCTTGCGATGCCACCAGGTCGGTGGCATTCGACAGCAGTTCGTCCATGGAGAATTCAACGTCTTCCAGCGTCAGCTTGCCGGCTTCGATCTTCGACAGGTCGAGGATGTCGTTGATGATCTGCAGCAGGTGGTGGGCCGCCTTGCCGACCTTGTCGAGCCGGTCGCGCTGCAGCACGTCGCGGTTGTCGCGGCCCATGAGGTGGGTCAGGCCGATGATGGCGTTCATGGGCGTCCGGATCTCGTGGCTCATGTTTGCCAGGAAGGCCGACTTGGCACGGCTCGCGGCCTCGGACTCGAGGCGCGCCTGTTCGAGTTTGGCATTGGTCTCGCCCAACTGCCGCGTGCGTTCGGCCACGCGGCGCTCCAGTGAGGCGGCCATGGCGCGCAGTTCGTCTTCGGCCATCTTGCGGCCGGTGATGTCGGTCGAGACGCCCAGCAGGATCGTCGACTGGCCGTCCAGCGACAGGATGGGCCGCTTCACGGTCGAAAGCCAGCGGTCGGGGCCGACCCGGCTGGCCACCTGGTGTTCGGCAATGTGCAGCTCCTGTCCGCTCTCGATGACTTGCCGGTCGCCCTCCTGCAACTGGCGCACCTGTTCCGCGTCCGCGTTGATGTCGACTTCGCGCCGGCCCACCAGATTTTCGACGGTGGTGCCGTAGGCCTCGGCCATGGCCGCGTTGGCCAACACGAACCGGCCCTCGCGGTCCTTGGCAAAGATGCGGTTGCGGTTGAGGTCGATCACGCGGCGCAGGAAGGCCTGGTGGGACTCCAGCTGCGCGGTGCGGGCCGACACGCGGTCTTCAAGTTCCGCATTGAGCCGCTGCAGACGGTCCTCGGCCTCGGCGCGCGCCGACACCTCGGCCCGCACACTGCGGAACAGCAGCGCGAACACCGCGGAAAGCAAGGCCAGCGTGGCGATCAGGGCGACCAGCGTGGACTGGCGCTGGGACTGCGCACGCTGCAGGCGCTCTTCGAGAAGCGCGACCTCGACCTCGTCCATCTGCTGAACCATGGCGCGGATCTGCGACATCCATCGGTCGCCGGTGTCGACCGTCATCGCCCGCTGCGCGGCCGCCGGTCCTTGCGCCTGTAGCACGCCCGCGAGCGCCTCGAGCGAGGCGAGATGCGACTGCACCGTGGCGGCCAGGCGGCGTTGCAGCGCCTGCTGTGTGGGGTTGTCAGCCACCAGCAAGGCAAGCTGGCGCAGGTTGCGCTGTGCGTCCGCCGCACGGCCCCGAAACTCGGCATCGAATGGCGCCTGCCCGGTCTGCACGTGGTTGCGGCGGGCCAGCTCGGCGTCGGCCACCGCGCCATAGACCTGGCCGAGTTCGGCGCGGACCTCCTGGGTGTGCGCCACCAGCCGCGCGGTGTCGGCGAAGTTTTCATTGGTGCGGTAGGTGAAGCCGCCACCCATCACCACGAAGAGCGCCATGGGGATGAAGCCCCCCAGCACCAGCGTCTCGAGCCGGCTGCGGTCGCGCCCGCGCTGGTTGCGCGCGCGGTTGCCCAACAGGTAAACCGCTGAGCCCAGCAGCGCGAAGGCACAGGCGGTATGCAGCGCCACGGGCGGTGCCACGCGGTCGGTCACGAGTTCGTAGACATTCCACAAATAGCCGACGATGGACACGATGCCCACCGCCGCCGCCACCCCCGCGGCGGCACGGGTGACCCTGGCCATGCCGGGCCGAGACAGGCACCACAGGCCGCCGCCCAGCGCCATGAAAGACAGGGCGCTGAAAGGCGACATGCGCCCCCGCGCCTGGTTGAACGCGGCCGCGTTGTCGGCGAACAGCCATTCGTCGAGACCGAAGTTGCGGCCAAGGGCGTA
>JAQGNA010000264.1 GCA_028292075.1 Rhodoferax sp.
GATGGCCGTGCTTGCCAGCCGACGGAGCGGTCAGTCTGGCCAATCCTTCTGTCCGCCGCACGGCGACCGCGCCCAAGCTTTTCGCGGAAACGAAACACCGAGTGGAAGGCGCCCAGCAACACCGGCGCACGACGTCCGCGACACGCCAAGGCATCGGGCCAACTCTTAAAGCCTCGCCACGGCCGCGGCTCCCGGCGCGTCCCCGTTCGAACTTAGTCAAGCCGGCCGCAGCACTACGGCCCGGAACACCCGCAACGCATGCAAGCCATCGCGCCAGGCCTGCGGCCTCAAAGGTCGTTTGCGCCCCCGGCGTGCCGATTGCGACGGCACCACTGGTCACGGTGCACACGGCGCAGAGCCGAGTACCCGCCGCACAAGATTTGTCATTCCTGCAGACCCTGGACGGCGGCACCATCGAATACCTGGAAGTCGGAGTCGACATGGCCGGCACTGGCGCAAACCAGGCCGGAGGTGACATGCAGAGCGCTTCCGTCCCTGGCAATGGACTCGATGCGGGGGGCGACGTGCCCTCCAGCGTGACGTGGCCTTCGTTCACGTTGCCGAGCGGTGTCGATCGTCCGAGCTTTGCAGCCGGGCCAGCGCGACCCATCGAGTCTGAAGCTGGCGCGCCGTCGCCTGTCTGGCAAGGTGACCCCGCGCCTTCGAACCTGGCAATCGTGCCTGCAGATGAGATCCAATACCCCCTGCCGTCACCTGTGGACGACATGACGGTTTCGCCCGGCGATTTGTTTTCTCCGTTCGAGGATGCCCCGTCCAATGCCGATTGGCCGGCGACGGGCTCGCCTGATCCCGGCCATCAGACACCTGAGCCGGCAGGGCTGGTCCTGTTGCTCACCGGCTTACTTGCAATGAGAGTCGCTCGGACGAAACGCGCGCGGCAACAACGCTGAGGCGTCAACGCAAGTCACTTGACGGCCGCCAGCGCGGTGGTTGCCGCAGCCGGCCCGGCCTCGATGCCATGCTTTTCGCCACTGATGTCGATGTCTCCGCTGCGCGACAGAACGAACAGTGCCACGGCGGCGAATGCCAGGAAGCCAACGACGATTTTCCACATGGGAAGTCTCCAAAAAAAAGGCCCTCCACAGTGAGGGCCGGGTACCTGATGCACGCCCTCCAGGCCGCATCAGCGACAAGGTCGGATCTCAGTCGTTGGCGTAGATGTCCACGTCCTTGGTTTCCTTGATGAACAGCGTGCCGATGACAAGGGTCATGGCCGCGATCACGATGGGGTACCACAGGCCGTTGTACATGTTGCCGGTCTGGGCCACGATGGCCAGCGCCGTCGCTGGCAGCAAGCCACCGAACCAGCCGTTGCCAATGTGGTACGGCAGTGACATCGAGGTATAGCGGATGCGGGTCGGGAACATCTCGACCAGCATGGCCGCGATCGGTCCGTAAACCATGGTCACCAGCAGCACCAGGTACGAAAGGATGATCACGATGGTGACCTTGTCGATCTTTGCCGGGTCTGCCTTTGCAGGATAGCCGGCGGCCTTCAGGCTGTCGGACACCGATTTCTTGAACTCGGCGTCCTTCTTCTTCAGGTCGTCGGGGCTCAGGCCCGCGGCGCTGTAGCCGGTGATGACCGTCTCACCGATCTTGATGGTGGCAGGACTGCCCGGCGCGCCAACCACGTTGTCGTAGCTCACGGAACTGGCCGACAGCACTTGCTTGGAGATGTCGCAGGAACTGGTGAACTTGGAAGTGCCGGTCGGGTTGAACTGGAACGAGCACTCCTTCGGATCGGCGGTGACGACGACCTTGTTCTTTTCCTGGGCGGCTGCCAGGTCGGGGTTGGCAGCTTTGGTCAGCGCGCCGAACACCGGGAAGTAGGTCAGGATGGCCAGCAGGCAGCCGGCCATGATGATCGGCTTGCGGCCGATCTTGTCGGACAGCACGCCGAAGATCACGAAGAACGGCGTGGCGATGATGAGCGAGCAGGCCACCAGAATGTTGGCGGTTGCACCGTCGACCTTGAGCGCACCCGTCAGGAAGAACAGCGAGTAGAACTGGCCCGTGTACCAGACAACAGCCTGGCCGGCGGTCAGGCCGACCAACGCCAAAATCACGATCTTGAGGTTTTTCCATTGGCCAAAGGATTCGGACAGCGGCGCCTTGGAGGTCTTGCCTTCAGCCTTCATCTTGGTGAAGGCGGGCGACTCGTTCATGCTCAGGCGAATGTAGACCGACACGCCCAGCAACAGGATGGAAACCAGGAACGGAATGCGCCAGCCCCAGTCGGCAAAGGCGGCCTCGCCCACGGTGGTGCGCACGCCGAGAATGACGATCAGCGACAGGAACAGGCCCAGCGTTGCGGTCGTTTGAATCCAGGAGGTGTAGGCACCGCGCTTGTTGCGGGGCGCATGCTCCGCAACATAGGTGGCGGCACCGCCGTACTCACCGCCGAGGGCCAGGCCCTGCAGCATCCGCAGCACGATCAGGATGACCGGCGCGGCAACACCGATCGAACTGTAGTTCGGCAGGAGTCCCACGATGAAGGTCGACAGACCCATGATCAGGATGGTCACCAGAAACGTGTATTTGCGCCCGATCATGTCGCCGAGGCGGCCGAACACCAGCGCGCCGAACGGCCGCACAATGAAGCCGGCTGCAAAGGCCAGCAGGGAAAAAATGGTCCGCGACGCGGGGTCCAGCGCCGAGAAGAACTTGTTCCCGATGATCACCGCCAGGGTGCCATAGAGGTAGATGTCGTACCACTCGAAGACCGTCCCGAGCGATGAGGCGAAGATGACCTTCTTTTCCTCGGACGTCATGGGTCGGTTGGCGACAGCTGTTGACATGCTGATGTCTCCTGATGTGAATAG
>JAQGNA010000312.1 GCA_028292075.1 Rhodoferax sp.
GCTGTACAAGAACATCGCCAAGACAGAGGCCATCGATCCGACCACGGTGAAGTTCACGCTGGCCGAGCCGTTCTCGGCCTTCATCAACTCGCTGGCGCACCCCTCGGCCGTCATCATCTCGCCCGCGGCGATCCAGAAGTTCGGAAAGACCCTGGGGCAAAACCCGGTGGGCACCGGCCCGTTCAAGTTCGTCGAATGGAAGCAGACCGACTACATGAAGGTCGAGAAGTTCGCCGGCTACTGGCGCAAGGGCTACCCCAAGGTCGACACCATCACCTGGCGCCCGGTGGTCGACAACAACTCGCGCAGCGCGATCATGCAGACGGGCGAAGCCAACTTCACCTACCCGCTGCCCTATGAGCAGGCAGAGCTTCTGAAGACCAAGCCCAACCTCGAAGTGACCGCGGCGCCGAGCATCGTGCACCGCTACATCTCGCTCAACACGCAGCAAAAGCCGTTCGACAACCCCAAGGTCCGCGAAGCGCTGAACTACGCCATCAACAAGGAAGCCCTGGTGAAGGTGGTGTTCGGCGGCTATGCGATTCCGGCCGAAGGCGTGGTGCCGAAAGACGTGGCCTTCTCGACCAAGCTCGGACCGTGGCCCTACAACCCCGTCAAGGCGCGTGAACTGCTGAAGGAAGCCGGCTATCCGAACGGCTTCGAGACCACGCTGTGGTCGGCCTACAACTACACCACGGCGCAAAAGCTGATCCAGTTCGTGCAGCAGCAGTTGAGTGTGGTGGGCGTCAAGGCGCAGGTGCTGGCGCTCGAGGCCGGCCAGCGTGTCGAGAAGGTCGAGAGCTGGCAAGACCCGGCCACCGCACCCGCGCGCATGTACTACGTGGGCTGGTCGTCATCGACCGGTGAGGCTGACTGGGCAATGCGTCCGTTGTTGGCGTCAGAGTCGTTCCCGCCCAAGTCGTTCAACACCGCGTATTACAAGAACGAAGCGGTCGATGCCGACATCCAGAACGCGCTGAAGACGGTGGACGTGGCCGAAAAGACCAAGCTCTATGCGGATGCACAACAGCGCATCTGGAAGGACGCGCCCTGGATCTTCCTGGCCACGGAGCAACTGCTGTCGGCCCGCACGAAGAACCTGACCGGCTTCTACATGATGCCCGACGCTTCGTTCAACTTCGACGAAGTGGAACTGAAGTAACACCGCCGCGCTTCGTGCACGGCGGGCGATTCCGCGGGTCCGGCATGGCCGGATTCGAGGCATCTCTGCAAAAGTCCGCAGTGCGCTTGGCCGGGCAGGTTGAACGACCTCTCGCCACATGATCAATTACATACTCAAGCGCCTGCTGGGCTTGCTGCCCACCTTGCTGATCGTGGCGGGGCTGGTGTTCCTGTTCGTGCACATGCTGCCGGGCGATCCGGCGCGGCTGGCCGCCGGCCCCGAGGCCGATGCCGAAACCGTGCGCATCATCCGTGAAGACCTGGGCCTGGACCGGCCCATGCACGAGCAGTTCTGGCGCTTCATCAGCAATGCGTTGCAGGGCGACTTCGGTGTTTCACTGCGCAGCAAGCGCGCGGTGTCGACCGAGATCGCCGAGCGTTTCATGCCGACCTTCTGGCTGACCTTGGCGGCCATGGGCTGGTCGGTGCTGCTGGGGCTGGTGATCGGCACGGTGTCCGCCGTTTGGCGCAACCGCTGGCCAGACCGGCTGGGCATGACGCTGGCCATCACCGGCATTTCTTTTCCGTCTTTCGCGCTGGGCATGCTGCTGATGCAGATGTTTTCGGTGCACCTGGGCTGGCTCCCCACCGTGGGGGCCGACACCTGGCGACATTACATTTTGCCGTCGCTCACACTGGGCGCGGGCGTGGCGGCCGTCATGGCGCGATTCACCCGGTCATCGTTCATTGACATCCTGAAGGAAGACTACGTGCGCACCGCGCGCGCCAAGGGGCTGAACGAGTTCGTGGTGGTGACCAAGCACAGCCTGCGCAACGCGCTCATTCCCGTCGTCACCATGATGGGCCTGCAGTTCGGCTTTCTACTGGGCGGCTCCATCGTGGTGGAGAAAGTCTTCAACTGGCCCGGCATGGGCCGGCTGCTGGTCGACGCCGTGGAGATGCGCGACTTTCCCGTGATCCAGGCCGAGGTGCTGCTCTTCTCGCTGGAATTCATTTTGATCAACCTGGTGGTCGACGTGCTGTATGCCGTGATCAACCCGACCATCCGCTACAAATGACGCCGCTGCCCATTGAAGCCCCTGCCGTGCCGGTGAACGTGGTTGCGGGCGCCCGCGTGCGCACGCCATGGAGCGAGTTCTGGCGCAAATTCAAGGACCAGCACGTGGCCCTTGTCGCCGGTGGCTTCGTGCTGCTGCTGGTGCTGGTGGCGGTGCTCGCGCCCTGGATCGTGCCGTTCGACGCCGAAAACTTCTTCGACTACGACGCGCTCAACAGTCCTCCCACGGCGACCCACTGGTTCGGCGTCGACTCGCTCGGCCGCGACATCTTCAGGCGCTTCCTGATGGGCGCGCGCATCTCGCTGGCCGCCGGCTTCATCTCGGTGGCGGTGGGGGCCGTCATCGGCACGGCGCTGGGCCTGCTGGCCGGCTACTACGAAGGCTGGTGGGACCGCATCGTGATGCGCATCTCTGACGTGCTGTTCGCCTTTCCGGGCATCTTGCTGGCCATCGGCATCGTCGCCATTCTTGGCAATGGCATGGTCAACGTGATCTTCGCCGTGGCGGTGTTCAGCATTCCGGCGTTCGCACGGCTGGTGCGCGGCAACACGTTGTCGCTCAAGCACCTGACCTATATCGAGGCGGTGCGTTCCATCGGCGCGTCCGACTGGACGATCATCACGCGGCACATCTTCCCGGGCACCATCTCGTCGGTGGTGGTGTACTTCACGATGCGCATCGGCACGTCGATCATCACCGCGGCCAGCCTGTCGTTCCTGGGGCTCGGCGCCCAGCCGCCCACGCCGGAATGGGGCGCCATGCTGAACGAGGCGCGGGCCGACATGATGTCGTCGCCGCACATGGCGATCTTCCCGAGTCTGGCCATCTTCCTCACCGTGCTGGCTTTCAACTTGCTGGGCGACGGCCTGCGCGACGCGCTCGATCCGAAGCTGGAGCAGCGGTAGATGCCACACCCGAGCCAGCCGCCGCGCATCGGCGACCTGCCGTCCGGCCCGCTCGACGCCATCAGCGACGTGCCGGGCGTGACGGTGGGCCACTGCACATTGGCCGAAAGCGGCGTGCAGACCGGGGTCACGATGGTCCGCACGCGTCCATCGGAGGCGGGCGACTGCTTCATGCACAAGGTGCCGGCGGGGGTCGCGGTGATCAACGGCTTCGGCAAGAGCACGGGGCTGCTGCAGTTGCAGGAACTCGGCGTGCTCGAGACGCCGATTGCGCTCACCAATACCTTTGCGGTGGGCACGGTGGCCACGGCGCTGGTCCGCGAGGCCGTCGCCAGGCAGGCCGAGATCGGCCGCAGCCTGCCCACGGTCAACCCGCTAGTCTTTGAATGCAACGACGGCCACCTCAATGACCTGCAGGCGTTTGCGGTGACGGAAGACCATGCCCGGCAGGCGCTGGCCGCCACGCAAGCCGACTTTGCGCAGGGCTCCGTGGGCGCGGGCCGGGGCATGAGCTGCTTCGGCCTGAAGGGCGGCATCGGCTCGGCCTCGCGGCTGGCGCGGACGCCGGTGGCAAGCTACACCGTCGGCGCGCTGGTGCTTGCCAACTTCGGTCGTCCGACCGCGATGACATTGGCCGGGCGACGGATCGGCCCGGCGCTGGAGGCGCGCTTGTCTGCCATGCAGCCCGCCATGCAGGCCACCGGGTTGGACGGCGCGCCGGCCGGCCCCGAGCGTGGCTCGATCATCCTGCTGGTTGCCACCGATGCGCCGCTCGATGCCCGGCAACTGCGCCGCATCGCATTGCGTGCCGGCGCCGGCCTGGCCCGCACCGGGTCGGACTTCGGCCACGGCAGCGGCGACATCGCGCTGGCTTTTTCCACCGCCTACACCGTGCCGCACCAGGGTGCAGGGCGCTTGCAGACCGTGTCGCTGCTGCACGAAAGCCTGCTCGACCCGCTGTTCGAGGCCACCGCCCAGGCAACCGAGCAGGCGATCGTGCATGCGCTGTTCGCGGCCGTCTCGGTGACGGGCCGCGACGGCCATCGGCGACTGTCATTGACCGAACTGGCGCCCGACTGGTCGGCGCTGATGCAGGCCGCGGCCTGAGCTGAAAGCATCCATGAAAATCCTGATTTCCGTCGACATCGAGGGCGTGGCTGGTGTGTTCCATCCCGAGCAGACCCGCGCCGGCAACACCGAATACGAACGCGCCCGCCGCCTCATGACGGCCGAGGCCAATGCCGCCATCCGTGGCGCCTTCGACGGCGGGGCCACCATGGTGCTGGTCAACGATTCCCATGGCGGCTTTCGCAACCTGCTGCCCGACGAACTCGACCCGCGGGCTCGCGCCGTGCTTGGCAAGCCGCGCGTGCTCGGCATGATGGGCGGCCTGGAAGACGAGGAGGGCGAGGAGGGCGGCGCCTGCCAGGGCGTGTTCATGGTGGGCTACCACGCACGCTCGCAAAGCCGCGGCGTGCTGGCCCACACCATCAACAGTTTCGCGTTCGCGCGGATCTGGCTCGGCGGCGAGGAGGTCGGCGAAGCCGGGCTCTACGGTGCGCTGGCGGCCGAACTCGGTGTTCCGGTGTTGATGGCCAGCGGCGACGACGTCTTCGCGGCAGAAACCCAGCCGCTGTTTCCGTTGGCCCGCTTCGTGGTGACCAAGACCGCCCACGGCCATGGGAGCGGCATCTCGCGCTCGCCAGCCGAAGTCCGCCAAGCCATCGAAACAACGGCCCGCGAGGTGCTGCAGGCGCGAATCAAAGCGCCCGGCCGACCCACCGCTCGACAAGGCCCGTTCGCCTGCCGACTGCAAACACAGTCGCCCGGCCTGGCCGATCTGTTCGCGGTGCTGCCGGGTCTGGAAAGGCTGGACGGCGTGACGGTTGCCTTCACCAAGGATTCGGTGCAGGACGTGGTGCGTACGCTCAACAGCCTGTCGGCCATGTCGGCCATGCTGCGCTGAACAGGCCCGGTGCCGCAGCCGGCCGGTTCAGGCTGGCAGCCGGATGGCTTCGATGGCCTTTTGCAAGTCGACCACGGCGCGCGCCCGGGTCTCGTCGTTCAGTTTGGCCAGGTCGACCGCCAGGCGCAACCCCGGGTAGCGCTGGTCGAGCGGCCCTTCGCCGGAGGGCGTGTCCTGGCCGAATCCGCGCAGCATGAAGCAGCGGATCTCGCGCGACACGCCTTTTGCGCTCAGGGGCTCGCCTTCTTCTGTCTGGAACTCTTCCTTGACGAGCGCATAGGTCTCGTACGACATCACCACCCCGTTGGGCTCGCCGTTCTGTTCGAGCCGCGCGGCCAGGTTTACCTCGCTGCCGATCACGGTGTAGTCCATGCGTTGCTCGCTGCCAAAGTTGCCCACGTTGCAGAAGCCGGTGTTGATGCCCATGCGGACCTGGAAAGGCTGGCGGTACCCCTTGTTGCGCCACACGCCGCGCAGTTCGCTCATGCGCTGCTGCATCGCCACCGCCATGCGCACGCATTGCAGGGCGTCTTCCTGCACGCCACGGGTTTCGGGGTCGCCGAAGAAGATCAGGATCGCATCGCCGATGAACTTGTCGATCGTGGCACCGTACTCGAGCGCGATCTTCGACATCTCCGAAAAGTAGCTGTTGAGCAGGTAGGTCATGTCCTCCGGCTGCATGTTTTCTGAGGTCTGCGTGAAGTCCTTGATGTCGGAAAAAAAGATGGTGAGCTTTTTGCGCACCGCACTGATGGAGACATCCTGCGCGCCTTCGAAGATCGACTTGTAGACCTGCGGCGAAAGGTAGCGCGACAGCTTGTCGGACAGGGAATGCAACATGGCCGTGCGGACGTTGAGCGCGATGTGGTTGTGCACCCGGGCAAGCAGGATGGGCGGGCTGATCGGCTTGGTGATGTAGTCCACCGCACCGAGCTCAAAGCCCTTTTCCTCGGCTTCCTCGTCTGACTTGGCGGTCAGGAAGATCACCGGGATGTCGCGCGTCGCGGGGTTGGCCTTGAGCCGTCTGCAGACCTCGTAGCCGTCGATCTCCGGCATCATGATGTCGAGCAGGATCAGGTCGGGCGGAGTGGCCGAAGCGGCGATGTTCAGCCCCTTCTCGCCGTGGTTCACCACCTTGACGCGGTAGGTGTCCTTTAGCAGCGCAGCCATCAGAGTGAGGTTGTCCGCGGTGTCGTCGACCACCAGCACGGTGGGCTTGTCTGCGAATCCCAGGATGTTCATTGGGCGTTCCTCGAACCTGAGCAGGTGGCGATTGTTGAGTGGGGCGGCGCTGCAAAGGAAGCTGCAGAACGTCAACACCGTTTACAGAATGACAGTTACCGTCGAGTTGGAATCGTAGCGGAGATTGCCGCGCTGTCGAGCTGCCTGGCAAAAAGTGCATACACAGGCGGACGATGTCGGAAGGCGCGGCAAAAATGGGCGCCGCGTTAACATCGCGCTTCAACAGCGGGAGACGGTCATGAAATGGGAAGGCAATCGGGAATCGGACAACGTCGAAGACCGGCGCGATGGCGGTGGCGGGGGTGGCGGATTCATCGGCGGGCGCAGCATCGGCGTCGGCACGATCGTGGTCGCGCTGGTGGGCGGCTGGATTTTCGGCGTCAACCCGTTGACCATCCTCGGCCTGCTGAGCGGCGGCGACCCTGCGCCTCAGGTGCAGCAGGCGCCGGCCCACCGGCCGCCGGCGGACGACCGCATGGCCAAGTTCGTCTCCACCGTGCTTGCCGACACTGAAGACGTCTGGAAGGGTGTCTTCGCCCAAGCAGGCGGCACCTATTCCGACCCGAAGCTGGTGCTCTTCAGGGGCGCCACGCCCACCGCATGCGGCACGGGGCAATCGGCGATGGGGCCTTTCTATTGCCCCGGTGACCAGAAGGTCTACATCGACCTCGATTTCTATCAGACGCTGAAAAACCAGCTCGGCGCCCCCGGCGAATTCGCCCAGGCCTATGTGATCGCCCACGAGGTCGGACACCATGTGCAGAACCTGATGGGCATCAGCGCCAAGATGGACGAGATGCGCGGCCGGGTGAGCCAGGCGCAGTACAACGGCCTCAGCGTGCGGCTCGAATTGCAGGCCGACTGCTTCGCCGGCATCTGGGCCAACAAGGCGCAGGCCTCGCGGCAGATTCTGGAGGGCGGCGACATCGAATCGGCCATGAACGCGGCCGCGAAGATCGGCGACGACGCCCTGCAGCGTTCACGCGGCGGCGCGGTCGTGCCCGACAGCTTCACGCACGGCACCAGTGCGCAGCGCCAGCGCTGGTTCTCGACCGGCTTTCAGACTGGCACCGTCAAGTCCTGCGACACCTTCAGCGCTCGGCAGTTGTAGCACGCGGTGCGGGCCGGCCGCATTGAACCCCGAATGGCCGCTGGCTGGCCTGTGGTTGGGGCGTTCGGCCGGTTACGGGCTATAATCCAAAGGCTTTGCATTCCGCAGGGCGCACGTCCGCAGCAACTCCAGCCGCAGACGCAAGTGAAAACCGGGCGCCCGGCCTGCACCACGTGCAGCCGCCGACACGCCCACAACCCATGGAAACCACATGATCGCATCCTCCATCAAGGCCGACGTCGTCAAGGCCAATGCCCGCAGCGCAACCGATACCGGCAGTCCTGAAGTGCAAGTCGCACTGCTGACCGCTCGCATCAACGAGCTCACCCCCCATTTCAAGACGCATGCCAAGGACCACCACGGCCGTCGCGGCCTGCTGCGCATGGTCAGCCGCCGCCGCAAGCTGCTGGATTACCTGAACGCCAAGGACCATGACCGTTACACGGCCCTGATCGCCAAGCTCGGTCTGCGTAAGTAAGCGCTGATCCTGTCGCAAGCTGACACTGGGCGCCTGAGTTGGTTGACTAGCATTAGTTGACTGGCCTAGGCGCCTTTTATTTTTTCATCCGGAGTCGACGACAGAGTGCGCGCTGTGTCATTCCACAAGCGGTTGCCCGGACGGCGAGCTTTTGTGGAATGGCATCGTATTCGGTCATCTCTCAGGCCCACGTGACCCGGGTAGGGTTGCAGCAGGCACCGGCCATTGCAGGCGGTGCCACCGGGGCGGACCGGTTCGGTCCGTTTCATCAAGGAGCAAATACATGACGATTTTCAACAAAGTCAGCAAGACCTTCCAATGGGGCGAGCACAAGGTCACCATGGAAACCGGCGAAATCGCACGCCAGTCCACGGGCGCCGTGCTGCTCGACATGGACGGCACCGTGGTGCTGGCCACCGTCGTCGGCAAGACCGAAGGCAAGGCCGGCCAGGACTTCTTCCCCCTCACCGTCGATTACCTTGAAAAGACCTACGCCGCGGGCAAGATTCCCGGCAGCTTCTTCAAGCGCGAAGGCCGTCCGAGCGAATTCGAAACCCTGACCAGCCGCCTGATCGACCGTCCGATCCGCCCCCTGTTCCCCGAAGGCTTCTTCAACGAGGTGCATGTGGTCATCCACACGCTGTCGCTGAACCCAGAAGTCGACGCCGACATCGCCGCCATGATCGCGGTCAGCGCGGCCTTGTCGGTGAGCGGCCTGCCGTTCAACGGTCCGATCGGCGCGGCCCGCGTGGGCTACGTCAATGGCGAATACGTGCTGAACCCGGGCCAGACCGCCCGCAAGGACTCGATCCTCGACCTGGTCGTCACCGGCACCGAAGCCGCCGTGCTCATGGTCGAATCGGAAGCCCGCCAACTGAGCGAAGAGATCATGCTCGGCGCCGTGGTGTTCGGTCACCAGCAAGGCAACATCGCGATCAACGCCATTCATGAACTCGTGCGTGACGCTGGCAAGCCGGTGTGGGACTGGAAGCCCGCCGCCAAGAATGAGCCGCTGATCGCCAAGGTCGGTGCCCTGGCCCAGGAAAAGCTCGCCGCCGCCTACCAGATCCGCAACAAGCAGGCCCGCACCCAGGCCTGCCGCTCGGCTTATACCGAAGTCATGGCCGGCCTCAAGGCTGACGGCGAAGCGTTCGACGCGGTGGCCGTGGAAGGCATGCTGTTCGACATCGAGGCGAAGATCGTCCGCAGCCAGATCCTGGCTGGCGAACCACGCATCGACGGCCGCGACACCCGCACCGTCCGCGCCATTGAGATCCGCAACAGCGTGCTGCCCCGTACCCACGGTTCGGCGCTGTTCACCCGCGGCGAAACCCAGGCGCTGGTCGTGACCACGCTCGGCACCGAACGCGACGCCCAGCGCATCGACGCGCTGGCCGGCGAGTACGAAGACCGCTTCATGCTGCACTACAACATGCCTCCGTTCGCCACCGGCGAAACGGGCCGCGTGGGCACGCCAAAGCGCCGCGAAATCGGCCACGGTCGCCTCGCCAAGCGCGCGCTGATGGCCGTGCTGCCGACCAAGGAAGAATTCCCGTACACCATGCGTGTCGTCTCGGAAATCACCGAGTCGAACGGCTCCTCGTCGATGGCTTCGGTCTGCGGCGGCTGCCTGTCGCTGATGGACGCCGGCGTGCCGATGAAGGCCCACGTGGCCGGCATTGCCATGGGCCTGATCAAGGAAGACAACCGCTTTGCGGTGCTGACCGACATCCTGGGTGACGAAGATCACCTCGGCGACATGGACTTCAAGGTGGCCGGTACCACCAACGGCATCACCGCGCTGCAGATGGACATCAAGATCCAGGGCATCACCAAGGAAATCATGCAGGTCGCGCTGGCTCAGGCCAAAGAAGCCCGCATGCACATCCTCGGCAAGATGCAGGAAGCCATGGCAGAAGCCAAGACCGAGGTGTCCAACTTCGCTCCGCGCCTGTTCACCATGAAGATCAATCCCGAGAAGATCCGCGACGTGATCGGCAAGGGCGGCGCCGTCATTCGCGCGCTGACCGAAGAAACCGGCACGCAGATCAACATCGAGGAAGACGGCACCATCACCATCGCATCCGCTGATCCGGCCAAGGCAGAAGAAGCCAAGCGCCGCATCGAGCAGATCACGGCCGAAGTCGAGATCGGCAAGGTCTACGAAGGTCCGATCACCAAGATTCTTGACTTCGGCGCGCTGGTCAATCTGCTGCCGGGCAAGGACGGCCTGCTGCACATCAGCCAGATCGCACACGAACGCGTCGAGAAGGTCAGCGACTACCTGACCGAAGGCCAGATCATCAAGGTCAAGGTCATGGAAACCGACGAAAAAGGCCGCATCAAGCTGTCCATGAAGGCCCTGCTGGACCGTCCGTCCTTCAACGGCAATGGCCAGGACCAACAGGCCTGATCGCCTGAGTTTTGGTGCTGACGTCCGCGCAGGGCGGCGTCTTCGGCTTCGGCCGGGGCGCTGTCCCTCGCGGACTTTCGACATTCCTGTTGTTCATTTCGGATGGTTCCCATGAAGGCGATCGAAATCACATCTCCCGGCGCGCCGGACGTGCTGCGCGTTGCCAGCCGGCCCATGCCAGTAGCCGGTGCTGGCGAACTGCTGATCCGCGTGAAGGCCAGCGGTGTGAACCGGCCCGACGTACTGCAGCGCACCGGTAACTACCCGGTGCCTGCTGGCGCGTCCGACATCCCCGGCCTGGAAGTGGCCGGCATGGTGGAATCGGGCGATGCGTCCGCGCTGGCGGACGCCGGCCTTGCCGTGGGCGACCGCGTGTGTGCGCTGGTGGCGGGTGGTGGCTATGCCGAGTTCTGCGTGGCGCCGGTGGGCCAATGCCTGCCCGTTCCGGCTGGACTGACCGACGTCGAGGCCGCTTCGCTGCCCGAGACGTTCTTCACCGTCTGGAGCAACGTGTTCGACCGGGCCCGACTGCAACGGGGCGAAACCTTGTTGGTTCAGGGCGGTTCCAGCGGCATTGGCGTGACAGCCATCCAGATGGCTGCGGCGCTTGGCGCCAAGGTCATCGTGACGGCCGGCAGCGACGAAAAATGCGCCGCTTGCGTGGCACTCGGCGCCGACCACGCCATCAACTACAAGAAGGCCGACTTCGTTGCCGAAGTGCGACGCCTAACGGGCGGCGCCGGCGTCGATGTCGTGCTGGACATGGTTGCTGGCGACTATGTCGCGCGCGAGATCGAATGCCTGGCCGAAGACGGCCGCCTGGCCATCATTGCGGTGCAGGGCGGCACGAAGAGCGAAATCAACGCTGGCCTGGTGCTGCGCAAGCGGCTCACCATCACCGGCTCCACGCTGCGTCCCCGTTCGGTGGCTTTCAAGGCCGGCATCGCACGATCGCTGCGGCAGCAGGTCTGGCCGCTGATCGAGAGCGGAAAGATCAAACCCGTCGTCCACAGCGTCTTTGAAGCGGACCCGGGGCAGGGCG
>JAQGNA010000310.1 GCA_028292075.1 Rhodoferax sp.
GCAGATGGCGACGAGGGCCGCGCCTATGATCGCGCACCCACCACCAAGGCCGCGATGCAAGCCCTCTTTTCTCACGCCTTCTCTCATGCCTTCCCTCGGGCTTTCTCTCACGCCTGGACGTTCGCCCTGCCCTTCATCCTTCCATTCGCCCTGGCGTTCAGCCTGGCCACGATGGCCCACGCCGCACCGCTTGCCGTGCCACGGGTCGCACCCGCTGGCGGCATCTGGCCAGCCGGCGACGGTTTCGCGTTCCAGGGCAAAGGCAAGAAGACCCGGCGCGCCGTCAGTGGCATCGCCTGCGCGCCCGACGCAAGCAATCGCCGTGTCTGCCTGTTGGCATTCGACGAAGGGGTAACGATGCGCTTCGCCCGCATCGAAGACCGTCAGCTGCGGCCGGAAGGACCGCCGCTGGTGCTCGGACGCGAAGGCGACGAACTCGATGCCGAAGGCGCCGCCACCGATGGCCGCTATTTCTACGTCACCGGCTCGCATGCGGTCAAGCGCGGCGACTGCCAGGCCAACCCGGCCAGCCAGCACGTGCTGCGCATTGCGCGCGACGGCCGCACCGGAATGGCCGCAGCGCCGCTCGCCGTGCAGGACGGCGGAAGCCTGCTGCCATTGGTCCGGTCGCTTCCCCCTTTTGACGGACCTGCGATGCGGGGGGCATGCCTCGGCGAGGGCGGTATCGACATCGAAGGCCTGGCGGTCTGGCGGGGCCGGCTCTTCTTCGGGCTGCGCGGACCCACCGGGCCGGAGGGCGCGGCCTACATCGTCTCGCTGGAGGCCGACGCCTTCTTCGCGGGGAGCGATGCCCGCCCGGAAGTCCGGCGCGTGGTGGTCGGCGCTGGCCGCGGCATTCGCGACATGGTGGCGGTGCAGGACGGCCTGCTGCTGCTGGCCGGCCCGGACGACGCGACCGCGCACAGCGGCCTGCCATGGCAGTTGCTACTGTGGCGGACCGGCTCGCAAGAGACATCGCCGGTGGTGCCGTCTTCGCCGAAAGGGCCGGCCACGCCCGTGTTTCCACAGGCCCTGGCAGAGCTCGATCTGAGCGGCGTGAAGCTGCGCGGTTGCGACAAGGAAGCCAAGCCCGAGGCCATCACCGTACTGGCCGAGACGCCGGCGCGATACCAGGTGCTGGTGCTGTCGGATGGCCTCTGTGACGGCGGGCCAATGGCCTTCGACATCGACCGTTGACGACGTCGCCCAGCACCTCGCTTGCCCGGCGCCTCGCTTGGCCGGCGGATCGATCGTGTCAGGCGCGGATGCCGTCCAGCCCCGCCCAGTCGAAGCTGAGGCCATGCCCGGGCCGGTCCGGCGCAATGGCCACGCCGTCCTCGATCTTCAGCGGCTCGGCGATGTAGCGTTCCAGGCCGAAGCCGTGGGCCTCGAGGTAGCTGCGGTTCGGGCATGCGGCCAGCAGGTGCACGGTAACGTCGTGCGCGCCGTGCGATGTGACCGGCAGGTTGAAGGCCTCGGCCAGCCGGGCGATCTTCATGAACGGCGTCACGCCTCCACAGTTGGTGACATCGGGCTCCGGAAAGCTCACCGCCCCGCTCGCCACGTACTGCTTGAACTCCCACAGGCTGCGCAGGTTTTCGCCAGCCGCGATCGGCACGCCGCCTTCGCGGAGGATGCGCGCATGGCCGGCCGGGTCGTCCGGAATGGTGGGCTCCTCGAGCCAGCCGAGATCGAACGGCTGCAGGGCCCGCGCGGCGCGAATGGCTTCTTCCACACCCCATTTCATGTTGGCGTCCACCATCAGCGGAAATCCGTCGCCCAGGTGAGAGCGCATGGCCTTCACGCGTTCCACGTCTTCGTGCAGGCGCGGTCGGCCGACCTTCATCTTGATGGCGCGAAAGCCCTTGGCAAGGTTGCCGTCGGTCTGGCGCAGCAGATCGGGCAGCGGCAGATCGAGGTCGATGCCGCCGGCATAGCAGGGCACGCGCGGATCGAATCCGCCGAGCAGGTTCCACAGCGGGAGGCCGGCGCGGCGCGCCTTCAGGTCCCACAGCGCCATGTCGAAGGCCGACAGCGCCAACACCGTGGGACCGCCGCGGCCACCGTAGTGCAGCGCCCACCAGGCCTTGAGCCAGAGCCGTTCGATGTGGTCGGCTTCTTCGCCCGCCATGATCTCCGGGAATTCGCGTTGCAGCACGGCGTCGACCGCGGCGCCGTTGCGGCCCACGGTGAAGGTGTAGCCGGTGCCTTCGGCGCCATCGACATCGCGCACGCGCACGGTGTTCAGCTCGAAGGCCCGCATGGCGCCGTGCATGGAATCGGTCAGGACGAAGGGCAGCGGAATCCGGTAGAAGCCGGATTCGATGTTGGCGATGCGGGGCATCCGTTTTCCTTTCGGGTGAGGCGATGGACGGGAGCGCACAGCATGCGCCGGCGGCGGCGCCAGGGTCAATCGGGGGTTTTACGGGCCGGCTTGCGGGCCGGCCGGGTCGGTGCCGCAGCGGGCGTGCCGTAGTGCTCGAGCGCGAGTGTGCGCAACAGCTGGACGGCGAACCGGCTCGGCTTGGTCGCCGGCCGTGCCTTGGGCACCGCCAGCACCAGACGGTTGCGGATGGCCGGCGACTGGATCTGCGCCGCATGCAACGGCTGGTCGTAGGTCCAGAGCCGCAGCGCGCTCTGTGGCAGCACCGTGTGCGACACGCCCCGCGCCACCAGCGACAGCACCGTCTGCACCGAATCCACCTCGGCCACGATGGACAGCGGCAGCCCGCGCGGCCGGGTCTCCTTCTCGAGCAGCTGGCGCAGCGCATTGGGGCCGCTGGGCATGACCAGCGGCAGCGCGGCCACGTCGGCCAGGCGAACCCGGCGCGGCAGCGGCGAAGGGCCGATCAGCACCAGCGGCTCGCGGGCCAGGGTTTCTTCTTCCATCTGCGGCGAATGCGGCGGGTCGAACAAAATCGCCATGTCGAGCTGACCGCCGATCACCCATTCGCGCAGACGGATGCTCAAGCCTTCGACGACGCTGATCATGGCGTCCGGGTAGACGGCACGAAACTGCTCGACGAGGTCGGCGGTGAGCACATGCGCCACCCGCGGCGGCAGGCCCACGGTGACACGGCCGCGTGGACTGGCCTGCCGCTCGCGCAGGTCGGCCCTCGCCTTGTCTGCCAGCTCGAAGATGCCCCGGGCATGCGACAAAAGCGCCAGGCCCGACTCGGTGGCCTCCGCGCCCCGGCCGGTGCGCACCAGCAACGCCTGGCCGACTTCCTGCTCCAGCATCAACACCTGGCGACTCAGCGCCGGTTGCGACATGTGCAACGCGGCCGCACCCCGGCTGAAGCTGCCGGCTTCGACCACGGCCATGAAGTAGCGCAGACGCGTGAGATCCATCGGCGAGAGTATCGCCCATGCCATGGTGCGCCATGCTTTCACTGCATAGCTGGTATCGAACAGGGGCACTACTCGCCCGACATGCCGGCCCGCACAATCGCGGCAAGAACGAGGAGACCCGTAGCCCATGCCCGACCAGACCGTGCCCCACCAGACCCGGACCACCGAACCGGTGCTCACCTACGACCCGCACCCGGCCACTCCGCGGCTCGCACTGCCGCCCGGTGCATGCGACAGCCATGTCCACGTGTTCGGACCGGCCACCCGCTTTCCCTTCGACGCGGCACGCGGCTTCACGCCGGTGGATGCGCCGAAGGAGGCGCTTTTCGCCCTGCACCGCGTGCTGGGCATCCAACGCTGCGTGATCGTGCAGTCGCTCATCCATGGGTTCGACAACCGCGTGGTGGAAGACGCAATTGCCGCCGGCGAGGGCCGCTACCTCGGCGTGGCGCTGGTGCCGGTCAACGTGCCCGATGCCGAGCTGGCCCGGCTTGCCGCCGCCGGATTCCGCGGGGTTCGTTTCAATTTCATGCACCATCTGGCAAGCCAGGCCGGGATCGACGGCGTGGTGGACTTTACCCGGCGGCTGGCGTTGCACGGCCTGCACCTGCAGGTGCATTTCGAGAGCGCGCTGGTGCACAGCCTGGCCGGGCCGCTGGCGCGCAGCGCGGTGCCGGTGGTGATCGACCACATGGGCCGGGTCGACGCCACCAAGGGGGCCGACCATGCGGACTTCAGCGCGCTGCACCGTCTGCTGCGCAACCCGCTGTTCCGCGTGAAGGTGAGCGGCATCGACCGCGTGGTGGCCGGTGCCGACTATGCCGCCGGCATCGCACTCGCGAAACGCCTGGTGCGCGACTTCCCCGACCGCTGCCTCTGGGGCTCCGACTGGCCGCATCCCAACCACCACCACGTGCCCAACGACGCCGTGCTGGTCGACAGCCTGGCCGAGATCGCCCCCGACGCCGATGCCCTGCGTCAACTGCTGGTGACCAATCCGCAGAACTTCTACCGGTTCCCCGCATGAACCCGTCCCACATCTTCCAACCGACGGCACGCCGTCTCGACGGCAAGGTGGTTCTCGTCACCGGCGCCGGCTCGGTGGCCAGCGGCTGGGGCAACGGCCGGGCCATCGCGGTGCGCTTTGCCGAAGAAGGCGCGTCGGTCTTCGGCGTGGACCGCGACATGGCCAGCATGGCGGAGACGGCCGACCGCATCGGGGCGGCCGGTGGCAGGTTCGCCAGCGGCTGCTGCGACGTGACGCAAAGCGACAGCATTGCCGCGGTGGTGGCCGACTGCATCGCCCGCTTTGGCCGCATCGACGTGCTGGTCAACAACGTGGGGGGCTCGGCCAAGGGCGGCCCGGTCGAGATGCCGGAGGACGTGTGGGACGCCCAGGTGGACCACAACCTGAAGAGCGTTTTCCTCACCTGCAAGCACGTGCTGCCCCACATGCTGGCCCAGGGCGGCGGCGCCATCGTCAACCTGTCGTCCACCTCCGGCATGCGCTGGACGGGGGCCGCCCAGATTGCTTACGCCGCCACCAAGGCCGGTGTGATCCAGTTCTCGCGGGTGCTCGCGGTGCAGTACGCGGCACAGGGGATTCGCGTGAACACCGTCGTGCCGGGCCAGCTGCACACGCCGATGGTGGAGAGCAGGCTTGCGGGCCAGCGGGCTGGCGGCGATGTGGCCGCGCTACTGGCCCAGCGGCAGTCGCGCATTCCGCTGCCCTTCATGGGCGACGGGCGCGATACGGCGGCTGCGGCGCTGTTCCTGGCATCCGACGAAGCGCGCTTCGTCACGGGAACCGAGATCGTGGTCGACGGCGGCATGTCGGCACGCTGTGACTAGACAGGGCTCTACCCAAGCGCCCAGGCGCCGTGCCGTCCGTGCTGTCGGCTCAAACGCTGAACGTTCACTTTGAAACCAGGAGACCAGAAACATGAAGACATTTCAACCCTTGCGGCGCTGTGCGTTGCGCAGGCTCTGTGCGTTGGCGGTGATGGCCATGGCGGGGGCGACCGGCGCGTTCGCGCAGGACAAGGTCACGCGCATCGTCGTGGCCTTTCCGCCGGGCGGGCCAGTCGACTTCGTGGCGCGGGCGCTTGGAGAGCAACTGGCCAAGGAGATCGGCCAGCAAGTCATCGTGGAGAACAAGGCCGGCGCCAACGGTGCCATTGCGGCTGAATATGTGTCGCGCTCGGCACCCGACGCGCACACGCTCTGGCTCACCAGCGTGGGCGCGGTGGCCATCAACCCGTCGCTCTACGACAAGCTGCCGTACGACCCGGTGCGCGACCTCACGCCCGTCACGCTGGTGGTGCGCAACGTCGAGGTGCTGGTGGTCAACCCCAGCGCGCCCTACAACACCGGTGCCGAGTTCGTGGCGGCTGCCAAACAAAGTCAGCAGCCGTTGACCCTCGCCTCTTCCGGCACCGGCAGCGTGCCGCACCTGGCCATGGAGCTGCTCGGCGACGCGTCCAAGGCCAAGCTGCTGCACGTGCCCTACAAGGGCGCCGCCCCGGCCATCAACGATGTGCTGGCCGGCCATGTGAACGGCTTCTTCGGCGACATCCCCGGCCTGATCGGCTTCATCAAGGCCGGCAAGCTCAAGCCGATCGGCATCGCCGCGGCGAAGCGGCACCCGCTGCTGCCCGAGGTCAAGACCTTCGCCGAGATGGGCATCGCCGGGGTCGACTCGGACAACTGGTACGCGATGTACGCCGCCAAGGGCACGCCGGCCGCCGAAGTGGACCGCATGAACCAGGCCCTGCGACGCACGCTCGAGACCGAGTCCGTGAAAAACCGGCTGATGGCCTCGGGGGCGGAGCCGGCGCCGTCCACCCCGGCCGAACTGGCCGCCCTGCAGAAGCGCGATGCGGCCAAGTGGTCGGCCGTGGTCATCGGCAAGAAGATCAAGCCGGACTGACGCCATGCGCATTGAACCGATTCCACCCGGCACCCGGCCGGAACTCGCCGCCCAGGAGGCGCAGATCATGGCCGAGCGCGGCCGGATCTCGCCGCTGTACCAGGTGCTGCTCAACAGCCCGCCGGTGGCGCAGGGCTGGGAGCAGATGCTGTCGGCGATCCGCAACCGCAACAGCCTGCCCGCCGGCCTGCGCGAGCTCGTCATCCTGCGGGTGGCCGTGCTCAACCGGGCCGCCTATGAGTTCGACGCCCATGTGCCGCATGCGCTGGCCGGAGGCGTCGGCCAGGCCGCCATCGAGGCGACACGGCTCCCGGTGCTGCCGGAGGGCGACGTGTTCACCGACGACGAACGCCTGGTGCTGGCCATGACGGACGCCATGACGCGCGACATCGACGTGCCCGACGCGCTGTTCGACCGCCTGCGCCGGCGCTTCGATGCGCAGGGCCTGATCGACCTGACCGCCACGGTGGCGGCCTACAACATGGTGTCGCGCTTCCTGGTGGCGCTGCACATCGGGCACTGACATGGAAACGACGACCGAGCTTGTGCTGCTGCAGTGGCCATGGGACGCGGCCAGCCGCACCCCGTCCAGCCTCATGGCAGATTTCACTTCGTTGATGGAACGGCCCGACGCTGTTCCACTGCTGCGCGGGCTCAGGCGACTGGCCTGTTCGGCGAGCGCGTCCGTCGCCTACGCGTACCTCGTGCCGTCCGTGGCGGTGGATTCGGCGCTGTTGTCGGCAGTGGTGGACTTGTTCGGCGCCCATTGCCCCGGGGCCGGGCCGGCCAGGGCATCACGGCTCGAGCAGGTGTTCGACACGCCGGGCGCATCGGCCGGTGCCGAAGCGCGCTTTCACTATGCCGTGGAGATGGACCCGGACCCGGGCTGGATGCCGGAGATCGCCCGCTGGTACGACACCGAGCACATGCCCGGGCTGGCCGCCGTGCCGGGCTGCATCCGGGCATCGCGCTTTCTGAACCACGGCCATGGCCCGTTGTCGCTCGCCTGCTACGACCTGGTGACCGAGGACACGCTGGGCTCGCCGCCCTGGCTGGCGGTGCGCGGCACGGCGTGGAGCGACATCACGCGGCCGCACTTCACGAACACCCGGCGCACGATGTTCGAGGTGCCGCAACCCCGCGACTGAGGCACGCGGCCGAGGCATGGTGCGCACGACCGCCGCACGGCCGTGCGCACCCTCCTGGTGCAAAATACGGCCAAGCGGGTTCGATCGCCAGCCCGCGCTGCTCACTCCCGCCATGCCACTACCTTCCTTCCGGCCAGCAGGCCGTGCCTGCCGGGCATGACAGCCGCCGACCTGCACGCCGCCAACCGCCGCGGCGTCATCGCCATGCTGGCTTCGATGGCCAGCTTCATCGCCAACGATGCGCTGGTCAAGTACACCAGCCAGACCTTGCCCGCGGCGCAACTGATCTTCCTGCGCGGCCTGATGGCCTGCGTCGTGGTGCTGGCCGCTGCACAGGCCATGGGCCTGCTGCCGCAGTGGCGCACCGCCCTGCAGCGCTGGGTCCTGCTGCGGGCCGCGGCCGACGCGACCGCGACGATGCTCTACCTCACCGCGCTGTTCCACATGCCGATCGGCAATGCCACGGCCATCAACCTGGCGGGGCCGCTGTTCATCACCGTGTTCGCCGCCTGCTTCCTGGGCGAGCGGGTGACGGCCTCGCGCTGGACGGCCATCGGGCTGGGATTCGTGGGCGTGCTGCTGGTGATCCAGCCGAAGGAGAGCGGCTTCAACGGCTTCGCGCTGGTCTGCCTGACCGCCACCGTGTTCCATGCGACGCGCGACCTGCTGACCCGCCGCATCCCGGCCGGCGTGCCGGTGATCATGGTCACGCTGGCCACGGCGGTGGCGGTCACGCTGCTGTCGGGCACGGCATCGCTGGTGCAGGGCTGGCAGCCCTTCGGCTGGCGCGAGGTGCTGTGCCTGGCGGCAGCCTCGGTGCTGCTTTCGCTGGGCTATTACCTGCTGGTGTATGCCATGCGCCAGGGCGAGATCTCGCTGGTCACGCCGTTCCGCTACAGCACGCTGCTGTTCGCGGTCATCATCGGTTTCATTGTCTGGGGCGACCTGCCCAACCCGCTTGCCTGGTGCGGCATCGCGCTGCTGGTGGGCTCGGGGCTGTTCATTCTGCAGCGAGAGAGCGCGCGCAGGCGCAACGGCCTGGCCGACGCGGATGCCGATGCCGATGCCGATGCCCTGCCACTGGCGGCGCACCTGCCCGCCATGGAAGACCTGGCGGCGCTGCCCCCTGCGGCGCCCACAATGCCCACCGTTCCGGCGTCCACGCCCACGCCGGTGTCCGCAACCGTTGACCCGAAGGCCCGGCGACACGTGGCCGGCGCCCGTTCGCCATGACGACCGGCAACGCACCCCGCCAGGACCACCCGTCCACCCTGCCCCAGCCGCTGTGGCGCCAATCGCTGCGGGCGCTGTGGCCGGCGCCGATGGCCATCGACGCCCGGGAACGCTGGCGTGCCGTGGCCGGCGCGGCCATCGGCATCCTGCTGACCGCCTGGCTCGGGCACTGGCTGGCGCCACGGCTGGGGCTGTCCTTCGCGAACGGCGGCAACGGCTTGTGGCTGGTGCCGCCGATGGGGGCCAGCGCGGTGCTGGTGTTCTGCGTGCCGGCCAGCCCGCTGGCGCAACCCTGGCCGGTGGTGGCGGGCAACACGGTGTCGGCGCTGGTCGGCATCGCCTGCGCGCGCTGGATCGGCGACCCCATGCTGGCCGCCGCGCTGGCCGTGGCCCTGGCGATCGGGGCGATGATGGCGCTGCGCTGCCTGCATCCGCCGGGCGGCGCGATGGCGCTGTCCGCGGTGCTCGGCCATGCCGTGGGCCTGGAGTTCGCGGAGGTCGGCGCCCTGTTGAACTCGACCTTGCTGGTGGCCGCCGGCATGGCCTACAACCACGCCACGGGTCGGCGCTACCCGCACGTGGCGGCGCGCCCGCCAGTCGCGGTCGACGACGTCGGGCCGCACTTCACCGCCGCCGACCTCGACGCCGCGCTGGCACAGCACAACGAGATCCTCGACATCAGCCGCGACGACCTCGAAAGCCTGCTGCGCCAGACCGAACTCGCCGCCTACCGGCGCAACCTCGGCGCGCTGACCTGCGCCGACGTGATGACCAGCCCGCCGTTGTCGGTGGCCTACGGCACCTTGCTGCAGGACGCCTGGGACCTGCTTCGCCGCCACCGCATCAAGGCCCTGCCCGTGGTCGACCGGGCCCAGCGCATCGTCGGCATCGTGACCCAGGCCGATTTTCTGCGCCATGCCGCCGTGGACCGCCCGCAGGCGCTGGGTGAGCGGCTGCGCGAGTTCGTGCGGCGCACCGGCGCAGTGGCGACCGAAAAACCCGAAGTGGTGGGCCAGATCATGGCGCGGCAGGTTCGCGTGGCGAGCGCCGGCCGGCCGCTCACCGAGCTGGTGCCGCTGTTCTCCGAGGGCGGCCACCACCACATCCCGATCATCGACCGCGAGGCGCGGCTGGTCGGGGTGATCACGCAGTCGGACCTGGTGCGCGCGCTCTACCGGGCGGTGAGCGCGGGCGGCGAACGCATCACGAAGTCCGCCAGGTAACGCGCCTCGTCCGACGCGCCGTTGCGGGTGAACAGGCCGATGCCGATCTGGATCGGTTCGGGCATTTCCTCGCGCCGGTCGAGCACGCGGCAGCCCGGCGGCACGGTGGCCGAGATCATGGGGCCGATGCCGATGCCCACCTGTACCGCCGTCGCCATGGCCACCAGGGTGGACGCCTCACATACCGTGCGCCAGCTCACTTGCCCTTTGCCGCCCAGTGCATTCAGCGACGCCACCACATGGGCGCGCCAGGGGCAGACCTCGGTGAACATGACGACCGGCAATGCCTCCGCGAAGTCGAGACTCAGGTCGGAGCGTCCCACCCACAGCAATTGCTCGGGCCAGACCACCAGCGGCTCGCGCGGCACTTCGTTCACGTCGCAGATCAGCAAGTCGAGCTTGTCCTGAGCGAACAATTCGGCCAGATGGCGGTTACCGGCCATGATGAGGTCGAGGTGCACGCGCGGGTTCTGGTCACGGAAGCTCTTGAGGATGTCGGTGAGCCGGGTGGCGGCGAAGTCCTCGATCACGCCAAGCTTGACGCGGCCCTGCATGTGCTGGCCGCTGACGCGCCGGCAGGCTTCCTCGCCCAGCGTGAGGATCTCGCGCGCAAAGGGCAGCAGCGCCTGTCCTTCTGCGCTGACCGCCAGCCCTTTGGGCGAACGAGCAAACAGCGAAGCACCCAGGACCTCTTCGAGCCGGCGGATCTGCATGCTGACGGCCGCCTGCGTGCGATGCAGCGCGACGGCGGCGCGGTTGACGGAACCCACTTCGGCCACCGACAGGAAGGCGCGTAGCAGATGGGGGTCCAAGTCTTGCATTCAGTTTTCCTTATACCGTCACGACAATTTTGCGGCTACCGGCCCCAACATGGGCCAACTAATATTGTTCTGCCGGTTGTGCACCGCATCAATCGCCATGAAGCAATTTCTACACCATTGACCTCACGAGGAAGCCCACACCATGTCACACGATATCCGCAGACGCGCTCTGGTCAAGGCCACGGCCACGCTGGGCCTGGCCACGGCCGCCATGGGCTTCCCCGCGCTGCACGCGCTGGGCCAGACCCGCAAGTTTGCCGGCAAGACGCTGCGGCTCCTGACCTGGTCGGACGACACCGGCCTGGCGGTACTGCGCAACATTGCCGAGACCTTCGAGGCCCAGACAGGCGCCAAGGTGATTGCGGACCGCACCGGCAGCACCTCGGAGATGGTGGCCAAGCTCAAGGCCGGCGGCAACCGCCCGCAGTACGACGTGATCACCCTGGCCGGCGTGGGCGCCGTCACGCTGGCCAACGCCGGCCTGCTTGAAAAGCCCGACCTGAACCAGTTGCCCAACCTGCAGAACGTGGACCCGCGCTTTCGCACCGGGGCCGACGGCCATGGCATCGGCTACCTGCTGTGGACCGGCGGCCTGCTCTACAACACCAAGACCATCAAGTCGGCGCCCACCAGCTACGAGGAAATGTGGAACCCGAAATACGCCAAGCGCGTGTTCCTGCCGCCGGCCACCTGGACCGATTCGCTCGACACCATCGTCGCCGCGGCCAAGCTCACCGGCGGCAGCGCCACCAACGTGGAAGGCGGCTTCAAGAAGCTGGCCGAACTGAAGGACCGCGTGCTGACCTTCGGCGAGAACCCGACGCAGATCGCCGAGCTGTTCCGTTCGAACTCGCTCGACATCGGCGCGGTGTACGCACCGGCGTTCTTCGCCAAGGAGCTGAAGGACCCCAACTCCGGCCTGGGCGCCACCTACAACCTGAAGGAAGGCTTCTTCGCCGACCTGATGTACACCATCGTGCCCAAGTCGCACCCCGGCGAAAACACGCTCATCCATGCCTTCCTGAACCACACGCTCGACCCGGTGGTGCAGGGCAAGATGGCCGAGGACGTGTTGAACGGCCCCGTGAACCTGAAGGCCGTGCTGTCCGCCGAAGCCCAGAAGAGCCCGTACATCGTCAAGCCGGAGCAACTGGGCACGAACGCGGTGATCCACGACAAGGCCGTCATCGCATCCGTGCGCGACAGCTGGATCAAGCGCTACACGCAAACGCTGTCCTGACGGGCGCAAGCCATGCACGCCATGCCAGCCACCGTTCACCCCGAGCTTGTCGACGGGCCTCCGATCATCCTGGACGCGCCGAAGGACGAAGGACTGCGCCGGGCCCAGCCCGAAAGGGCGGAACCTGCCGAGCGGACCATGGCCGTGGCGCGCCGCTCTACAGGCCGCCTGCGCCTGTTCCTCCTGGCCTTGCCGGGCATTCTGCTGCTCACCCCCTTCATGCTGGCGGTGCTGTTCGTGCTGCGCTTTTCGTTCTCGGCCGACGCGCAGAGCATCCAGGGCTTCAGCCTGGAACGCTACGTGGGCCTGCTCGATCCCTTCTTCTTGCGGTCGGTGGTGCTGACGCTCAAGCTGGCCGCGCTGAGCACGGTGATCTGCCTGGTGCTGGCGGTGCCGGTGGCGATGCTGATGGCGTCGATCCGCCAGCCGGTCTGGCGGCGGGTGGTGACTTCGCTGATCCTGCTGCCGATGATCCTGAACCTGCTGATCCAGTCCTACGGCTGGATCATGGTGCTGGGGCCCAAGGGCATCGTCAACACGCTGCTGTTCAATCTGGGCCTGGTCGACCGGCCGGTGCAACTGCTGTTCAACGAGATCGGCGTGCTGGCCGGGCTGGTGCAGACGGCGCTGCCGCTGGCGGTGTTTCCCATCCTCGGCGCCATGCGGGCCATCTCCGCCGAGTACCTGGAGGCGGGTGCGAGCCTGGGCGCGCCGCCCTGGCGCACCTTCCGAGACATCACGCTGCCTCTGCTGAAGCCCGGCCTGATCGGCGCGGCCTCCATCGTGTTCGCCTTCAACGCCAGCGCCTTCGCCGTGCCGCTGCTGCTCGGCGGCCGCCGGGTGCAGACCATGGGCGTGGCGATCCGCGACATGATCTCGCCGATGTTCGACTGGGCCGGCGCGGCCGCGGCGGGCGTGGCGCTGATCGCCATCACCGTCGTCAGCATGGTGCTGGCCACCTGGCTGTCCGCGCGCACCGGCCGGCAGCTGCAACCCAAGGGGGTCGCATGATGGCCGCCCTGTTCGCCTCGCGCCGCCACAGCGCGCAGCGCGGATCGTTCGGCATCGTGATGAACGGCCTGGCGGTGCTGGGCCTGGCCATCGCGGCCTTGCCGGTGGTGGTGATCCTGATCATGTCGTTCTCGGGCGGCACCACGCTCGACTTCCCGCCGACCAGCCTTTCGCTGCGCTGGTACGGCGCGGCCATCGACGTGCTGTTCGGCGACAAGAGCAACGGCACGATGTCGGCCTTCAGCGCGCTGGGCAGCAGCCTGGCCGTGGGCGTGGCCACCATGCTGGCGACGGTGCTGGTCTGCGTGCCGCTGTCCTATGCGCTGGTGCGCAGCCGCGGGCCGTGGCGCCAGGCCGCCGAGCTGCTGTTCACGCTGCCCATCGTGTTCCCGCTGGTGGTGCTGGGCGTGGCCTACCTGCTGATGACCGAGGCCTTCAGCCGCGAGACCGGCGTGGAGCCCGGGCTGATGCGGCTGGCCATACCGCACATCACGCTGGCCCTGCCCTTCGTGTTGCGCAACTGCCTCAGTGCCATGAGCGGCGTGGGCATCGACCTGGAGGAAGCCGCGCAGTCGCTCGGTGCCTCGCCGCTGCGGGCGATCCTGCACGTGGTGGTACCGCTGATGAAGCCCGGCATCATGGCCGGCACGATCTTCGCCTTCATCATCTCGTTCAACGAGTTCACGGTGAGCTTCTTCATGTACACCATCGACGTGCGCACGCTGCCGATCTGGATGTACAGCCGTACCGTGTCGTCGCTCGACCCGACCACGCTGGCGATCTCGACCCTGATCATCGCCATCGACGTGGCGCTGATCGCCTGGGTCGACAAGCTCGTCGCCGGCAAAGGCAGCCTGTTTTGAACGCCTCCATCCATTCAAGGAGTTCCACCATGGACACCCATCTCGAGATGCGCGGCATCACCAAGCGCTTCGGCCATGTCGACGCCTTGGTCGACGTGAACCTGGCCGTGGCGCGCGGCGAATTCGTCTGCCTGCTCGGCCCCTCCGGCTGCGGCAAGACCACGCTGCTGCGCATCATCGCCGGCTTCGAACAGGCCAGCGGCGGGCAGCTGCTGCTGGACGGCAACGACATCAACCACGTGCCGCCGCACCAGCGCGGCTTCGGCATGGTGTTCCAGTCGCTGGCGCTGTTCCCGCACATGACGGTGGCGGAGAACATTGCCTACGGCATGAAGCTCAAGGGCGTGGCGCCGGCGCAGCGCGCGAGCCGCGTCGAGGAACTGCTGCACATGGTGCAGTTGCCGGCGATCGCCGACCGGCCGGTGTCGGCACTCTCGGGCGGACAGCGCCAGCGCGTGGCCATTGCCCGCGCGCTGGCCGTGCCGCCCAAGCTGTTCCTGCTGGACGAGCCGTTGTCGGCGCTCGACGCCCAGCTGCGCGACAGCATGCAGATCGAGCTGCGCCAGCTGCAGCAGCAGTTCGGGGTGACCACCATCGTGGTCACGCACGACCAGCACGAGGCCATGATGCTGGCCGACCGCCTGGTGGTGCTCAAGGGCGGGCGGGTGCAGCAGTGCGACACGCCTTCCGCGGTCTACCGAAAGCCGGCTAACGCCTTCGTGGCGGAGTTCCTGGGCGCGGCCAACCTGCTGCCGGGCGTGGTGCGCGGCCCCGACCGGATCGACGTCATGGGCCAGCCCATGACCCTGCCCACCCGCCTGGCCGCCGGCACCGCGGTGACGCTGGCAGTGCGCTCCGAAGACATCCGCTTCGAGCTGAACCCGACCGGCCTGAGGAAGCGGCCGAACGGCATGGCCGGGGAGATCGACTTCCTGCGCGACCTCGGCGCGAAGTCGGAGCTCATCCTCAAGTGCGGGGAGGCGCGGCTGCGCTGCCACGGCAGCGACGGGTTGTTCCAGCAGGCGCAGTGCGGGCAGAAGGTGGAAGTGCTTTTCGACGCCGAGCGCTGCTCGGTGTTCGCGAACTGACGCGCGACCATGACGACCGAAACTTCATCCGACGCGCCCCTGCGGTTCATCGACGCCGCAACGGTGGCCCGCCTGCTGCCCTGGCCCGAACTGCTGCAGGCCCTGCAGGACGCCTTTGCCGCCACCGACCTGAGCACGCCACCGCGCGGCCACTACCACATGCAGGGCCTGGCGCAGGAGGCGACGCCGGTGCTGCTGTCGATGCCGGCCTGGAGCGCGCGCCTGGGCGTCGGCGTCAAGCTCGTCAGCGTGTACCCCGACAACCACACCCGCGGCCTGCCTTCGATCCATGGGCTCTACGTGTTGAACGACGGCCTGACCGGCCGGCCGCAGGCGGTGCTGGAAGCCGGCGAGCTCACCGCCCGTCGAACGGCCGCGGCATCGGCCCTGGCCAGCCGCTACCTGTCGCGCCCCGACAGCCGCACGCTGCTGATGGTGGGCACCGGCCGGCTGTCGCAATACCTGCCGCTGGCCCATGCCCAGGTGCGGCCGATCGAACGGGTTCTGGTATGGGGCCGCAGCGCCGCCAAGGCCGAGGAAAGCGCACTCGCGCTGCGCGCAGCGGGCCTGCATGCCGAGGCCGTGTCCTCGTTGCCCGAGGCTTGCGCCCAGGCCGACATCGTGAGCTGTGCCACGCTGTCGGCCAGCGCGCTGATCCAGGGCACGTGGCTGCGCCCCGGCACCCACGTGGACCTGGTCGGTGCGTTCACGCCGAAGATGCGCGAGGCCGACGACGCCGTGTTCACCCGCGCCGCCGCCATCTGGTGCGACACCCTGGCCGGTGGCCTGACCGAGGCCGGCGACATCGTGCAGGCGATGGCTTCGGGTGCGCTGCAGAAGGAACGCATCGCCGGCGAACTGGCCGACCTGTGCCGTGCCGGCGCGCCGCCGCGGCGGCAGGCGGGCGACATCACCGTATTCAAGTCCGTCGGCGCCTCGCTCGAAGACCTGGCGGCCGCGCGGCTGTGCCTGGAGCGCTTCGAGCGCCTG
>JAQGNA010000338.1 GCA_028292075.1 Rhodoferax sp.
CCACGCTCGATGGCTGCGCCGGCACCCGGGTGCGCCGCGTGGGCCGCCTGGTGCTCAAGGGGAAGACCGAGCCGCTGCAGGTTTGCCAGCCCCTGAACGATGGACTGGAGGGTGCGGTCGACGCCGAACGGCTGGCCGCATATGACGCCGCCTATGACCTGATGGTGGCCTCGTCACCCGAGGCCCTGCCGGCGTTCGAGGCCCTCGCCGCGCAGGACCCGCAGGATCCCCTGGTCCGCCTGCACCAGTCGCGGCTGCAACGGGGCATTGCAGCATCGTCGGGCAGCGCGTGGGATGTGCTCGTCATGGACGAGAAATGAGCCGCGTCGCCACTTCGATGGTGCCGGACGCCGCAGGGTCAGCGGACGGTGACTTCCACCCGCCGGTTGCGCGGCTCGGGCGTGTTGTCGGGCGTCGGCACCAGCAGGTTGCGTTCGCCATGCGAGGTTACGTCCGTATACACCGCCTCGGCCGCCGCAGCCTTCAGCAGCAGGCTGACCTGGGTGGCACGCCGCAGGGACAGCATCTCGTTGGACGAAGAAGTGCCGGTGGTGTCGGTGTGGCCGATGATGGAAATGTCGGCGGACGGACGGCTTTTTACCTCCGCCAGGATTTGCGCGAGCAGGGCCTCCGAGGCCTTGTTGATGCGCGCCTCTCCGGCGTCGAAGTACAGCTGGAACGACCTGGGCGGCCGCGGCTGCGCACCCACGGCGGCGGCGGTGTCGCGGCTCAGCTGTTGTGGATCGACGGTGAAGCGCGTGCCCGAATGCTGCAGTGCGACCGCCTGCCGGGCCTGGCTCAGTTCTGTGGCACCCTCGGCACCGGTGTAGATCACCTTGCCGGTCGTTCCGTCGGCGTTTTCAAGCAGCACCAGATAAGAGCGCGGTGCGGAGGGCGGGGGCGGCGGCGGTGTGGCGCAGCCGGCCACCAGCAGCGCGCACAGCGACGTCGTCATGAGCCGAGTCGGTGCGGGCAGCTGGCGTTGGCGCGTCATTCGACCACCACCACGAAACGGGTGCCACGCACGCCGATGATGCCGGTCGGCGTCTTGATCTCCACGGCCTCGGGCTTCAGATGAGCGATCGCCCCGGACACGTATTGCATCGAGCCATTGGCGATCTTGCCGCCCAGCTTCAGGTCGCCTTTGGCGGGCGCGAACAGGTAGCTGTCAAGCGTGAACTGGGTCGACTGGCCGAACGACATCATCGTGTTGTCCTTCAGCGTCAAACCCAGGCTGCTTGCGACTTCTGTCCTGATGATGTCGCCGGCCGCCAGCGGCGTGCCTGGCTGCGCCTTGACCGTCTTGCCGCCGGAGGTGACGCTGGCGTCGCCTGTGACGTTTTTCACGTAACCCGCGGGTTCGGCATAACTAAGTGCACTGGTGACCAGCAAAAGTGCGAGGGCGGCGTGCCGATACATAGAGATGTTCATGAGAATATCCAATAAGACTAAGAATTGGGCTGGATTGAGCAACGATACACGGCGTCTCGCCATGGCAGTTCCACGGTGCGCGGGCCGAACGGCCCCCGTGAGCGGTTGTCGGCAGTTTTTCACGGTAGGGGGCATTTCATGAAAAGGGCGGCCGATGGCCGATGGGGGATCCGCGCCGTCTTGACAGGCGCGCTGGTCGGATCGATGTTCGCATCGACCGGCGCGATGATCTACCTGGCTTTCCATCACTTCGAAGACCTCGCTGGTCAGGCTGCGCAGCGTGCCCTTGCACAACAGGCCCGCGCTGGCGCTGACGCCCTGCAGGCGCTGGTTGCACAAGCCGCGGCGCTGGCCGGAGCCGAAGCCTGCCGTCCGTTGCCGCGTCGCGCCCTGGACGAGATGGGCCGCCGTGCGTTGCAGCAGCGCTGGACGACGTTGCTGGCGGGTAGTCCTGGCGTCGTGGCGCTCGAAATCGGGCTCGATGGCGGCGAGCGTTTCCAGTTGATGCCGGCATGGCAGGGTGGCGCCGGCGGGGAGCTTCCTGAACTGGACAAGTTGGGCGAAGGCCGCTGGGTGATCCGGCAGACGCTTCCTGCTGCTGGCGAGGCTTCATTGGCTGCGTCAGTGAAGTCCATGCCGCAAGTGCCCCAAGTGCCGGTAGTGACACGCTGGCGCGTTCTCGACGCCGGCGGCAACGTGCTGTCGCAACGCAGCCTGCCCGACGCGGCCGACCTTGCGCCGGTTTTCACGGCGAGCGCATCACTGTTGGCGGCTTCAGCGGGCGACGGCATGGCGGCAGGCTGCAAGGGCGGTGCCGCTCCGATGCAGGTGTCGTTCAACCGCACTCAGGATGGCGCGAAGCTGGCCGTCTCGGGCCGGCTGGCCGAGGGTGGCGGCACCGTGGTCGCGCTGGTGGATCTGCGTGGCCTCGACCGCGCTTTTGCGCAGGCCGGCGCCACGACGCACGCTGTCTCGGCCCTGGTGGATCCAGCCGGGCGGCTGGCCGCCTGGGGCGGCGGTCCCGAGGCTCCCTGGCCGATCGGACTCAGTTCCATGTCGCCTCTGGCCCAGAGCGGCGATGTCGTGCTGGCCAGCATGCCGGCTGGCGATGCCGTACCGACCGCGGTCTGGCGCCCCGAGGTCGCCGGGGTTGCGTATGCGCACGTGGAAAAGGTGGTGGCGCTGGCGCCGGGCCAGGCTTTTCGCATCGTGGCCTATGCCCCCAGCAGCGACTTCGCCGCGGCGGACGACGGCAGCCGGCGGTGGATGGCGATCGCCGCCATGCTGTTCTTGCTGGCCGGATCCGCCCTCGCGTGGTTTGGTGCGAGGCGCATCGCTTCGCGGCTGGCGGACCTGGCCGCCGACGCCCGCCGCATCACACCCACCGACCTGGCCCAAACCGAAACGCCGCCCGTGCGTTCCCGCCTGCGCGAGATCGACGCCCTGGGCGCTGCGCAGGCGGCGATGAAGCACTCCGTCCGCACCGGCACCGAAGCGCTGCGGGCTTCGCAGCAGCGGCTCGAAGACCTGATCACCGCCGGCCTCAACATGTCGCGCGAGCGGAACATGATGGGTCTGCTCGAACAGATGATCTGGGGCGCCCGCCAGTTGACACATTGCGACGCGGTCACGCTTTACATCGTGACGGAGCAGCGCACCTTGCGTTTTGCCCTGCGCACCCGCGCAGACGCGCTGCCGGTGAAGGAGATTCCGCTGCACGATCCGAGCGGACGCGAGAACACGCAGTTCGTTTCGGCCTTCGTCGCCCTGCGCAACCAGCCGGTCGTGATCGACGACGTCTACCAGGAAGACCGCTTCGATCTGAGCGGCACCCGCGGCTTCGATGCGACTTCGGGCTACCGCACCGTGTCGATGCTGGCCTTGCCGCTGGCCCCCCGCGAGGGCGAAGTCATCGGCGTGCTGCAGCTGATGAATGCGCTCGACCCGGTGACCGGCCAGGTCGTTCCGTTCGACGAGGAAGCCGTGCGCCTGGCCTCGGCCCTGGCGGCGCAGGCGGCGGTGTCGCTCGACAACCATCAGCTGGTGCAGGCCCAGCAGGACCTCGTCGATTCAATGGTGCGGCTGATCGCGGGCGCCATCGACGCCAAGAGTCCCTACACCGGCGGCCATTGCGAACGCGTTCCCGAGTTGGCGCTGATGCTGGCCGAAGAGGCCAGTAACGCCACCACCGGGCCGCTCGCCAGCTTCCGTTTCGAGACGCCGGAGGAGTGGCGTGAATTCCGCGTCGGCGCCTGGCTGCACGACTGCGGCAAGATGACGACGCCCGAATACGTGGTCGACAAGGCGACCAAGCTGGAAACCATCTACGACCGCATTCACGAGATCCGCACCCGCTACGAGGTGCTGTGGCGCGATGCCGAGATCGACTGCCTGCAGGCCTGCATCGACGGCCAGGACGCGGCCACCGCCGTGCGGCGCCGCGACCGCCGGCACGCCACGCTGCAAACCGACTTCGCCTTCGTCGCCGAATGCAACCTCGGTGCCGAATACATGGCGCAGGACCGGGTGGCCCGGCTGCGCCGCATCGGCGGGCAGACCTGGCTCCGCCATTTCGACGACCGGCTGGGCATCTCGCACGGTGCCCAGGCCAGGCTGAAGGATGTGTCATCGGTTGCGCTTCCCGCCGTCGAAAAACTGTTGGACGACAAGCCCGAGCACCTCGTCGAACGCCCGCCATCCGCCGCGCCCGACCCACGCCACGGCTTCAAGATGGACGTGCCCGAGCACCTGTACCACCACGGCGAGCTGCACAACCTTTCAGTCAGCCGCGGCACGCTCACGCCCGAGGAGCGCTACAAGGTCAACGAGCACATCACGCAGACCATCGTGATGCTGGACGCGATGCCGTTCCCCAAGAACCTGCGCCGCGTGCCCGAGTACGCGGGCACCCACCACGAGACGCTCACCGGCAAGGGCTATCCGCGGCGGCTCGATGCTTCGCAGCTCTCGGTGCCGGCGCGGATCATGGCGGTGGCCGACATCTTCGAGGCGCTGACCGCGGCTGATCGGCCTTACAAGAAGTCGAAGACCTTGTCCGAGGCGATCGAGATCCTCTACGGTTTCAAGCAGCGGGGCCACATCGACAGCGACGTGTTCGACCTGTTCCTCACTTCGGGTGTGTACCTGCGGTACGCCCAGCGCTTCCTGACGCCGGAACTGATCGACGCCGTGGACATCGAGCCCTATCTCGGTGCAACCACCTGGACTTCGAGGCGGCATACGTCGAAGCGCGTCCGCACGGCGTGATTTGCGGTGCGTGAAGGTGTAAGCCGGTCATATTCACGTTGATTGGCTTCGGGATGCCGCAAGCCCTTGACGCTGCCCTGGTCGGCCAAACGTCGTCAGCGGCGAAGGAGGCTCGGCACAGGGCTTCACAAGTGCTCCAAGGCCACAAGCTCAAGCTGGGAGCCACTGTCAGGACTGCCAGGCCTCGCCGGAGCGTGTACGGCGCGTCTGTTCGCGGGGCGCGCATCTGTGTTGTCTTCCACAGGTGCAAAATTACACAAACCGTCCAGATGACGTTTGGTTTCAAATTACACTAGCAGTAACCCTCGAATTTTCGTGTAACTGATGAGCCCGCCACAATCGGCAAGCTTGGGTTCCGTCCCCGCCGCCGGACCGCGCCGCCTCGCTGCCTTCGCAAGTCCATGTACCACTATCTTGCCCCCATCGTTCTTTTGCTTGCATCTGTTTGTGCCCCATCGGTCGGTGCGCAGCCATCAGGTCCAACGCCGTATCCGGCCGACGCCGCGGCCTGGCCAGGGCAGGGCGCCATTCGGGTTTTCGGCTGGATGAACGACAACCGAAAGAGCTTTTGGGCCGACCGCGCGAACGCGCAGGGCCGCGTCGTGTTCGTCGGAGACTCTCTCATCGGCGGCTGGCGCTCACTTGCCGTCGATCTGCCCGAAACCAAGGTGGCGAATCGCGGCATCGGTGGTGAAACCACCCGCGGGCTGTTGTTTCGTTGGCAGGAGGACGTGCTGGACCTGCATCCGAAGGCCATCGTGCTCCTGAGCGGCTCCAACGACCTGAGTGCCACACAAGACCCTAAGGCCTCGCTGGCGAACCTCGCCGCCATGATCGAGCTGGCCCGGCGCGCCGCACCCGGAGCGCCCATCGTCGTCTGCACCGTGCCGCCGCGCCAGCATCCGCAGTCGCCCATCGACCCGCGTCGGCTGGCCGAACTCAACCAGCTGATCCGAGCGCTCGACGGCAAGCCCGGCCCGGTCGCCGTGTACGACCTGCATGCCGACATGCTCGATGCCGACGGCGCGCAGCGTGTCGAGTACTTCGCGGCCGACCGCCTGCACCTCTCCGCCGCCGGTTATCGGCGGTTTCGCGAAGGCCTGGTGCCGCTGCTGAAACGGCTGAACGTCTACTGAGCAAGCGATGGCCTTTACCTCTTTCAGCTTCATCGGCTTCATCGTGTTGGCCGTGCTGGTCCACAGCCTCATGGCAACGCCGCTCCAGCGCGCCTGGTGGGCGCTTGCGTGCAACCTTGCCTTCGTCACCAGCTACATCGACAACGCGGTGCAATTGCTGCCGTTGGCCGGCTTC
>JAQGNA010000348.1 GCA_028292075.1 Rhodoferax sp.
CAGCTTGCCCGGGTCGCCGTCGCCGAGAACGCGGGTCCAGAACGGCATCACCTGGGTGTAGCCGCGGGCACCGACAGAGCTCACCGCAAACTTGCGGAAATTGCTCTCCACCTGGATCAGGCCGAGCACCAGGGCGGCGTCCAGCCCAGCCCGCTTGCTCTCGTACCAAACCGTTTCAAGGAACTCGCGGCGCACGCTCCATTCCGGCTTCTTGGGGCGGAGGCGGTCGCTCATGGCAGCCAGCCAGCGCAGGTAGGCAAGCCTTGCCTCGGTGCTGGCGAACTCGGGAACCGGCGGCGCCTGGTTCTGAATGGCCGAGCTGAGGGCGGAGCGCACGGCGTCGGCAAGGGGCTCCTCCAGCTGCCCGCCGGCATGGGCGAGGCCGGTGTGGGCCATCGTCCCCATCCCCACGACCGCGCCCACGGTGCCGATCACGGCCTGCCGCCGGGACCAGACGCCCGGGTTCGGAACCAAACGGCTTTCTCGCACAGTGCCGGGGCCTATCCGATGCCCTTCATGCGGGCTTGATCTTCGACATCACCAACGCCAGCACTTCGGCCACGGCCACCTTGGTGGCGGCCGCGTCACGCCGGTGCTGGTATTCGACGATGCCGTCCTTCAGGCCCTTGTCGCCGATGGTGACCCGGTGCGGCACGCCGATGAGTTCCCAGTCGGCAAACATCGCGCCTGGGCGCTCGCCGCGGTCGTCGAGGATGACGTCCACGCCGGCCGCGAGCAGCGACGCGTACAGCGACTCGGCGGCCGCCTTCACGTCAGGGCTGCGGTCTGGTCCAATGGGGCAGATGGCCACGGTGAACGGCGCAATGGCGTCGGGCCATATGATGCCGCGCTCGTCGTGGTTCTGCTCGATGGCGGCCGCTGGAAGCCGGGTGATGCCGATGCCGTAGCAGCCCATCTCCAGGAATTGCGGCTTGCCGTTGACGTCGAGGAAGGTCGCGTTCATGGCACGGCTGTACTTGGTGCCCAGGTAAAACACATGGCCAACCTCGATGCCACGCTCGATCGCCAGGACGCCCTGGCCGTCGGGGGACGGGTCGCCGGCGACGATGTTGCGCAGGTCGGCCACCAGGTCAGGCTCGGGCAGGTCGCGACCCCAATTCACGCCGGTGAAGTGGAAATCAGCCTCATTGGCGCCGCACACCCAGTCGCTCATGACCGCAACTTCGCGGTCGACCACCAGCTTCACCGGTTGCAGCAGGTTCACCGGACCGAGGTAGCCCGGCTTGCAGCCGAAGTGCGATTCGAGTTCGGCCAGAGTGGCGAACCTAAAGCCATTGCCGAGGCCGGGCACCTTGCCGACCTTGACCTCGTTCATGTCGTGATCGCCACGCAGCATCAGCAACCAGACCACGCTCTTGACGACCTCGCCTTTGTCGTTGGTCTCATCGGTCGCTAGCACCAGGGTCTTCACCGTGTTCTTTAGCGGCATGCCGAGGAACTCGGCGACGTCGGCGCAGGTCGCCTTGCCGGGCGTCGGCGTCTTCGCCATGGCCTGTGTGGCAGCGCCGCGGGCTTGCTGAGGTGCTAGCGCTTCGGCCTTTTCCATGTTGGCGGCGTAGTCGCTGGTCGGGCAGTAGACGATGGCGTCTTCGCCCGTGGCGGCGATCACCTGGAACTCTTCGCTCAGGTCGCCGCCGATGGCGCCGCTGTCGGCCGCAACGGCTCGGTAGGTGAGCCCGAAACGGTCAAAGATCTTGCGGTAGGCCTGGGCCATGACCTGATAGCTCTGCTTGGCCGCATCGGGGTCGCGGTCGAAGCTGTAGGCGTCCTTCATGGTGAACTCACGCCCACGCATCAGGCCGAAACGCGGGCGGCGCTCGTCGCGAAACTTCGTCTGGATCTGGTAGAAGTTCTTCGGCAGTTGCTTGTAGCTGCGGAACTCCTGCCGCGCGATGTCGGTGATCACTTCCTCGCTGGTGGGCTGAACCACGAAGTCGCGGTCGTGCCGGTCCTTGATGCGCAGCAGCTCCGGCCCCATCTTCTCGAACCGACCGGTTTCCTGCCAGAGCTCGGCCGGCTGGATGACGGGCATGGACACCTCGATGGCACCGGCGCGGTTCATCTCCTCGCGCACGATCGCCTCCACCTTGCGAATCACGCGCAAACCCATCGGCATGTAGCTGTAGATGCCAGCCCCGAGCTTCTTGATCATGCCCGCGCGGGTCATCAGCTGATGGCTCACCACTTCAGCGTCGGATGGCGCTTCTTTGAGCGTGGAAATAAGGAACTGGGAAGCTTTCATCGGGGATTTGGGCGGAAAATAGAGGGGTGTTGGGGGTAGAGAAAGACGGACCGGATCGCTTGATACACAGCCTGTGCTGTGCATAATGGACTCAGTTTAAAAATTGGGGTTTGATTATGCTTGACCGAGAAGGCTTTAGGCCTAACGTCGGCATCATCCTGCTCAACCAGAAGAATCAGGTTTTTTGGGGCAAGCGCATTCGCACCCACTCCTGGCAGTTTCCGCAGGGTGGCATTGACCGGGGCGAAACCCCCGAGCAGGCCATGTTCCGGGAGCTGCACGAAGAAGTGGGGCTGCATCCGGAGCATGTACGCGTTGTTGCCCGCACCCGTGACTGGTTGCGCTACGAGGTGCCAGACCGGTTTATCCGGCGCGATGCACGCGGACACTACAAGGGGCAGAAGCAGATCTGGTATCTGCTGCAATTGGTCGGCCACGACTGGGATTTGAACCTCCGGGCCACCAACCATCCGGAGTTCGACGCCTGGCGTTGGAACGATTACTGGGTGCCTCTCGACGTGGTCGTGGAATTCAAGCGCGGCGTGTATGAAATGGCGCTGACGGAACTTGCGCGATTTCTTCCGCGCCACGACTCACGCAACCGCTATCTGCGCAGCAGCATGCGCACGCGTGAAAACGGCCATCCAGATGCCTGCTTCGAACCCATGCCCGGCGCGCACTTTGAATTGCCGCCCGGCGCCACCTTCGAACCAGATCCACAGCGGGCGCAGCAACGCGACGCACACGAAAAGAAACATGTCCCTTTTGAAGTCCCGTTCGTACCCGGCATTGCCTCGTGATGCGCGGCCCGCCAGATTGACCTCCCGCCTGCTGGTCGCCGCTGCGCTCACTGCCGCGGCCCTGGCTGGCAATTACGCGAACGCCGCCGGACCAGAGGCAGCCGAAGAGCCGGTGTGGAAGGAAGTCGAAACACCCTCCCCGCCGGCCTTCAATGCCGGTCAGCTGATCGACATCGACGTGGGCCCGAACGTCGCGCTGCGCTATGGCGTCGACCCCGGCACGGTGGCCATTGGCAACGACGGCGTGATCCGCTACGTGGTCGTGGCGTCCAGCGCCAATGCCTCGGCTGCGCTGTACGAGGGCATTCGGTGCGCCACCGGCGAGGTCAAGACGTATGCGCGCTTCAACGACGGCAAATGGGACTTGGCGAAATCGCCCGAATGGCGCAGCTTGTTCAACAACTCGGCGTCGCGGCATTCCCTGGCGCTCGCGCGGCAAGGTGCCTGTGACAACAGCAGTCCGGCCCAAAGCGTCCGAGACATGGTGCAGGCCATGAAGGCCCCGCGCGCCGGCATGGCGCATTGAACATCTGATTGCACGCGGGCGCCGAAAGGAGCCCGGCCGTTGCCCTTAGCGGCGTGTCAGCGGATGAGGACCAGGTTGTCCCGGTGCACCATCTCGGATTCAGCAACATAGCCTAGCAGCGCCACGAAGTCGCTCGACGGCTTGCGGCACAGGAGCCGTGCCTCGGCGCTGGAGTAGTTGGCCAGACCGCGCGCAATGCTCGTGCCGTCACCGTCGCGGATGGCAATGACGTCGCCCCGCGAAAAATCACCTTCTACCGCCACCATGCCGATGGGCAGCAGGCTCTTGCCACCGTCGCGCACCTTGCTGGCCGCGCCGGCGTCGATCGTGACCGCGCCGCGCAGTTGAAGGTGGTCGGCCATCCACTGCTTCCGGGCCTGGGTCTTTTGCGTCTGGGCCACCAGCAGGGTGCCGATGGCCTCGCCCCGGGCCAGCCGCAACAGGGCATCGGGCTCGCGTCCCCATGCGATCACCGTTGAAGCGCCGGAACCCGCTGCACGCTTGGCCGCCAGGATCTTCGTCAGCATGCCGCCCCGGCCGATGCTCGAGCCGGCGCCCCCGGCCATCTCTTCAAGGGCCAGATCGCCCGCCTTGGCCTCGGAAACGAATTCCGCGTTCGGGTTCTTCCGCGGATCAGCCGTGTAGAGGCCTTTCTGATCGGTCAGGATGACCAGTGCATCGGCCTCGACCAGGTTGGCCACCAGTGCACCCAGGGTGTCGTTGTCGCCAAATTTGATCTCGTCGTTGACCACCGTGTCGTTTTCGTTGATGACGGGCACGACGCCGTGTTGCAGCAGGGTCAGCAGCGTCGCGCGGGCGTTCAGATAACGCTCCCGGTCGGCCAGGTCGCCATGGGTCAGCAGCACCTGCGCGCTGCCGAGGCCGTTTTCGCGGAGCTTGGTCTCGTACATCTGGGCCAGGCCCATCTGCCCCACCGCCGCGGCGGCCTGCAGTTCCTGGATCTGGCGGGGCCTGGTGGCCCAACCCAGCCGCTTCATGCCTTCGGCGATCGCGCCGCTGGACACCATGATCACTTCGCGCTTGTGGCCGATGCGGTTTTCGCCGGCGCCGACCAATGCGGCCAGTTGCCGGCACCATTCGCCGATGGCCGCCTCGTCGAGCCCCCGGCCCTCGTTCGTGACCAGGCTTGAGCCGACCTTGACGACGATGCGCCGCGCATCGCGCAGAACCGTGGATGTTGCTTTGAGGGTCATGTCGGTCGGCAGCGCCCGTGCACCCGCGGCCAGCCGCAGGGCAGTCCGCGGCTCAGGAAGAAGATTTTGTCGATTCGTCAGTTGGGTCGGCCGCAAAGCGGGGATCCACCACGACCGGCGTCAGCTCGGCCACCTGCTCCGCCTTGATGTGCTTGTACACCGCCTTGACCAGCGCTTCACAACCTTCGCGGTTGAGCGCGGAGATCTCGAAGACCGGGCCCTTGTGCTTGAAGCGCTTGACGAAGTCTTTGACCAAGGCGGCACGTTCTTCGAGCGGCACCATATCGAGCTTGTTGAGCACGAGCCAGCGCGGCTTTTTGTAGAGACCGTCGTCGTACTTCTTCAACTCGCCGACGATGGCCTTGGCCTGCGCGACCGGGTCCACGGCGTCGTCGAACGGCACCACGTCGACCACATGCAGCAGGAGCCGCGTGCGCTGCAGATGGCGCAGGAACAGATGCCCCAGGCCGGCTCCCTCCGACGCGCCCTCGATCAAACCGGGCAGATCGGCCACCACGAAGCTTTGCTCGGGACCGACCCGGACGACGCCCAGATTGGGGTGCAACGTGGTGAAGGGGTAGTCGGCAATGCGGGGGCGTGCATTCGAAATGGCTGTGATCAGGGTCGACTTGCCGGCGTTCGGCATGCCCAACAGGCCGACATCGGCCAACACCTTCAACTCGAGCTTCAGGCTCTTCTTTTCGCCGGGCCAGCCGGGCGTTTTCTGCCGTGGGGCGCGGTTGATCGCACTCTTGAACCGCATGTTGCCGAAGCCGCCGTCGCCGCCCTTGGCGATGGTGATCACTTCGCCCGGCACCAGCAGTTCGTACAGCACTTCGCCGGTTTCGGCGTCGGTGATGATGGTGCCGACCGGCATTTTGAGCGTGATGTCGTCACCGGCGGCGCCGAACATGTCGGAGCCCATGCCGTGCTCGCCGCGCCTGGCGTCGTGCCGGCGCGAAAAGCGGAAGTCGACCAATGTGTTGAGGTTGGGGTCGGCCACTGCGAAGACGTGGCCGCCACGGCCGCCGTCGCCCCCATTGGGGCCACCGAACTCTTTGTATTTTTCATGCCGGAACGACACGCACCCTGCCCCGCCATCTCCGGCGGAGATGTCGATAAAGGCTTCGTCAACGAACTTCATGGTGTTGTGTGGCTCACGCCCGAATCGTCTGCTCCAGGCACCTGCCAAGCCATTAGCAAGCTCAGGACTGGCTTGCAAAGGGCGACACCTCAGCCCGGCAAAGCGGGTATTGCGGTGTTCACGGCAGGAGCGATGAGTCTCAACGGGGGCTGAGTCGTTCCGAGTTTAATTAATCTGATGGCTGAAATAAAGAAGCCCCGGCGAGGCGGGGCTTCTGAAGATCAGGATGATCACCTGAGCCAGCGTATCAGGCTGCTGGCGTCACGATCACTTGATGCTTGTTCATCGAACCCTTGATGGCAAACGACACGTGGCCGTCAACCAGGGCGAACAAAGTGTGGTCCTTGCCCACGCCGACGTTTGCGCCGGGATGGAAACGGGTGCCACGTTGGCGAACGATGATCGAGCCAGCACTGATGAGTTCGCCACCGAAGGCCTTCACACCCAGCATTTTTGGCTTGGAGTCACGTCCGTTGCGCGTTGAGCCGCCGCCTTTTTTCTGTGCCATGGTTCCTGCTCCTTAGCTGTTAACCTGCAATGGCGCCGATTTGCAGTTCGGTGAACTGCTGACGGTGCCCTTGACGTTTCTGGTAATGCTTGCGACGGCGCATCTTGAAGATGCTGACCTTGTCGTTCTTGCCGTGAGCCACAACCGTGACTGTGACCGATGCGCCGGACACCAAGGGCGTGCCAATCTTGATCTCGGTGCCGTTGCCGACTGCCAAAACTTGATCGAACACAATCTCTTGGCCTACGTCCGCAGCAATCTGTTCTACTTTAATTTTTTCGCCGGAAGCAACACGATACTGTTTGCCGCCGGTTTTTATGACCGCGTACATGAATGACCTCTTCAATTTAGCTCCGGGACGAATTTCCGCAGAGCCTTATAGTTTAGCATAGTGCCCGGATGTCAGCCAGCTCCCTGCCCCGGGCGCGTTTGGCTGCAGTGCCGCAGCCGGGAGGACGCGGCGAATTTCCTATAATCCGCCAACTACCCTGCTCTCATTTTGTCCGTCAATTCCACCAGTACCGCTGCCGCTCTCGCACTGATCTTCGACGACATGCGCGAGGTCGACAAGGTCATTGCGCTGCGCCTTTCCTCCGGCGTTCCGCTGGTCGGTGAGGTGGCCCAATACATCATCTCGGCAGGCGGCAAGCGCCTTCGCCCTGCACTCCACCTGCTGATGTGCGGTGCCCTGGGCTACGGCGAGGCGCAGCGGTTCAACATGGCCGCGGTGCTGGAATTCATCCACACGTCGACCTTGCTGCACGACGACGTGGTCGACGCGTCCAGCCTGCGCCGCGGGCGTGCCACTGCCAACGAGGTCTTTGGCAACCCGGCCAGCGTGCTGGTGGGCGACTTTTTGTACTCGCGTGCCTTCCAGATGATGGTCGAGATTCAGGACATGCGGGTGATGCAGATTCTGGCCGATGCCGTCAACGTGATTGCCGAAGGCGAGGTACTGCAACTCGTCAACATGCATGACGCGTCGCTCACCGAGTCCGCCTATCTCCGCGTGATCCGGTCCAAGACGGCGAAGCTGTTCGAAGCCAGTGCCCGCCTTGCGGCCGTGCTGCACCAAGCCACGCCCGAGATGGAGGCAGCCTGCGCCGAGTACGGCCAGGCATTGGGAACCGCATTCCAGGTGATCGACGACGTGCTCGACTACGACGGCGATGTGGCCGAAATGGGCAAGAACCTCGGTGACGATCTGCGCGAAGGCAAAGCCACCCTGCCACTCATCATCGCCATGCAAAGGGGCTCTGACGCGCAATGCGCCACCATTCGCCACGCCATCGAAAACGGCGAAGTCGAGAAGATTGAAGAGATCATTCAGATCGTTCGCAGCACCGGCGCACTCGAGGCCACGCGCGATGCTGCGGCGGTCGAAGCCCACCGCGCGGTAGAGATCACCAAGCTGTTTCCAGCCAATGCGTACACCGATGGCTTGCTACAATTGGCAGCACAATTGCTGACGCGAAGATCCTGACTTCGCCATCGGTTTTGCCTCGGCCAGGGCACACCAAACCTCCGGCAATGCGAGACAGTGGGATTCGACACGCGGGGTGTAGCTTAGTCAGGTAAAGCGCTACGTTCGGGACGTAGAGACCGGAGGTTCGAATCCTCTCACCCCGACCAGCAACACCCTATGGC
>JAQGNA010000363.1 GCA_028292075.1 Rhodoferax sp.
CGACGAGCGCCGTGCCGCCGTACTGGTGCACGTAGTCTTCCAGTGCCGGGGCGAAGTCGTTGACATGGACATCGGTGTCGATGACGGGGTGGTCGAGCCGCGCCTTGACGGCGGCGGAACGTGAAACCTGGGCGGTGCGCAAACGGTCGTTCATGGAATCTCCGTGGGGGATGGATGCAGTTCGGCCTTTCAATGTAGGAGCCGGTCACCGCGCGGCCAACGAAGCTTTTCGCGCTAGCTAAGACGGAAATCTAATGAGCGCCCGCCGCGCCGGCAGGCGCTGGCGCGGGGCCACCGCTAGGCCCATGCGCCCTGGCCCCTCACGGCTTGCAGTTAGGATCGAACGCATTGGAGGCAACGTGGCACGCATCGAACCCACCCGTTTCGTTTTCCAGCCGGTGCAGCTGGTCCGGCCGTGCGAGATCGTGGCCTACCGCATCACCGAGGCGATCCGCGCCGGCGACGTGCGGATCGGCGAGCGCTTGCCGTCGGAGCAGAGGCTGTCCGAGCAGCTCGGCGTGAGCCGGCCCACGCTGCGCGAGGCCATCAAGCTGCTGGCGCAGGCCGAGATCGTGCAGGTGGTGCCTGGCTCGGCGGGCGGGCTTTTCGTCATCAGCGACGCTGTGCCGCTGGGGCTCAGCGGCCTGCCGCTGCCCGAGTCACCCATGGAGGACATCGACAGCGCCATGGAGGCGCGCCGCCTGTTCGAGCCGCATGTGGCGCGGATGGCCGCGGTGCATGCCACGCCGGCCGATTTCGAACGCATGCGCAGTGCCGTCGCCCTGAGCGCCGCGACCAGCGCGCTGCCGCGCACCGAAGGCGTGTCGACCGAGGTGGCGCAGCGCATGACGGTGGCCAGCACCCGCTTCAACATTGCGGTGGCGCGCGCCACGCAGAACAGCATCATCGTGCAGATGATGGAAGTGATGATGCGGCGCATGGAGCTGGTGCGGGTGCTGTCGGTGCGGGCGCTGCCCGACATCGCCATGTCGACCCAGACCCTGGCGAAATCGCTCGAGGCGATCGAAAGCGGCGACCCGGACCGCATCGACCGCGCCACCTCCGAGCGAATCGAAATCCTTGAAGGGGCCTGGCAACGCGCCAGTGGCAAGGCGTTGCGCCACAGGCAACTGAGTCCCGAAGCATCTGCGTCGAGCGGGTTGGCAGAGGCGATCTCCGCGCCGCCCAAGCGGGGGAAAAGGTCATCCGCGGCGCAGGCCTCTTGACGGTGCGCGCGCCCGTTTTCGGGCGGTGCCGCGCTGTTCTGGTGCGGCCGCGGCGCGACGCGAAAACCCGGTTGACACGGGGCGAAGCAGTCCCAATAATCGCAACAACGAACGGTATATAAACATACCGAAACACGGTGAAACGGGCACGTCGGCCGTCCTCCGTGCCCCCCACATCGAAGGTAGTGCGAGGACCCGACCATGGAAAGTGATGCCTTCGAGCTGTACGACCTTCGCGTCGAAGTGGTAGTTGCCGACGACCGCAAGATCCAGTGCCATGCGAGCGCAGGCGACTGGTTCGAGGTGCGTGGCGAGATGCTGCATTTCCCGCCGGGCCAGGGCTTCTCGATGTATTCGCTCGCTGCCCTGCTGCCGCTGTTGCCGGCCAAGCAGCGCGCCAGCCATCCGAACGATTGGATGAGCACCGATGCCGAGGTGGCCTGCCCCGACCCGCATTGCCCCACGCGCTTTCGCATCACCCGCCTGGGCAAGCGCGGCTTCAGCCATGCCGAGACGACGGCAGTGCCGCTTGCGCCGTCAACGGCATCCGCATCGTCGGCTGTCGTCACTTCCACGGCTTCCATGTCAACGCCACAAGACTTGCCCCGCCCATGACCCAACCTGAAACCACCGCCCTGGCCCCTGGCTACCGCATTCCCCGCGTCATTCGCGGCGGATGGCAACTGGCCGGCGACCACGGCGAGGTGGACCGCGAGCGTGCCCTGGCCGACATGGCCGCCTTCGTCGACGCCGGCCTGAACACGGTGGATGGCGCCGACATCTACACCGGCGTCGAAGCCATGTACGGCGAGTTCAACGCCCGCCGGGCCGCGCAGGGCCTGCCGCGCCTGCAGGTGCACACCAAGTTCGTGCCCGACTACGGCGACCTGGCCCATGTGGACGCCGCCTATGTGCGCCGCATCGTCGAGCGTTCGCTGCAGCGGCTCAAGGTGGAGCGGCTCGACCTCGTGCAGTTCCACTGGTGGGACTACCAGGTGCCGCGCTTCGTCGAGGCGGCGCAGGCGCTGGTGGCGCTGCAGCGCGAGGGCCTGATCGCCCACATCGGCGGCACCAATTTCGACACCCCGCGCACCCAGGCCCTGCTCGATGCCGGCGTGCCGCTGGTCAGCATGCAGGTGCAGTATTCGCTGCTCGACCGGCGGCCGGCTGCGCTGCTGGCGCCGCTCTGCGCGGGCCACGGCATGCAGCTGCTGTGCTACGGCACGCTGGCTGGAGGCTTTCTTACCGAGCGCTGGCTCGGCCAGCCAGCGCCGGCGGAAACACCGGCCAACCGCTCCCTGGTGAAGTACCAGCTCATCATCGGCGAGTTCGGCGGCTGGGTGGCCTTCCAGCGGCTGCTGCAGGTGCTGAAGTCGGTGGCCGATCGCCATGGCGTGCAGCTGTCCACGGTGGCGATCCGCTGGGTGCTCGACCAGCCTGCCGTGGCCGCGGCCATCGTGGGAGCGCGCTATGGCAACCGCATCGGCGATACGCTCGAAGCCTTCCGCCTGCGGCTCGATGCCGATGACCGCACCCGCATCGACGCGGTGCTGGCCGACTGCCCCGGCCCTGCCGGCGACACCTACACGCTGGAGCGCGACAAGCACGGTCCGCACGGGCGCATCATGAAGTACGACCTGAACAAGACCTGAACAAAACCTGAAACGGCGCTGATCCCTCCCCGCCTGCGCCGCACCAGCATTTCCCGCCCGCCGTCCCCTCAACCACCCTGGAGTTCACCACCATGCGCCCTTCCAAGACCACCGCCGCCCTGGCGTTCGCCGCCGCCTTTGCTGCGCTCGCCGCCTTCGCAGCTCCCGCATCGGCGCAGTCGCCCGCGTGCACGCACACCGTCGGCATGGTGGTGTCGCTCACCGGGGCAGCGGGCCGCTACGGGCAGGCCGCCAGCAAATCGGTGGAGCTGGCCTTCAACGAGCTGAACAAGGCCGCCGGCGCGCAGGGCATCGCGGGCTGCAAGCTCGGTTTCGACGTGCGCGACGCGCAGAGCCAGGGCTCGGTGGGCGTGGACCAGGCGCGCCAGCTGGTCGACCTGAAGAAGGTGCCGGCCATCATCGGCGGCATCATCAGCTCGGTGACGATCCCCATCGTGACCTCGGTCACGGCGCCGGCCGGCGTGGTGCAGCTGTCGCCGGCCTCGTCGTCGCCTTCGCTCACCAAGCTGGCGGCCGACGGCAAGACCAACGGCTGGTTCTTCCGCACCATCACCAGCGACGCCCTTCAGGGCACGGCCGCGGCCAAGTTCGCGCTCGACCAGGGCATGAAGTCGCTGACCATCATCCATGTCAACAACGACTTCGGCGTGAACATGGTGAGCGAGTTCCGCCGCGCCTACGAGGCGCTGGGCGGCAAGATCATCGACGTCACGCCGTACAACCCGGAGCAGTCTTCGTACAACGCCGAAGTCACCAAGGCGCTGAAGTCCGACCCGCCGGCGCTCTACTTCATCGGCTACCCCGGCGACGGCACGACCATCGTGCGCACCTGGGTGCAGCAGGGCGGCCCGCAGAAGTTTCTGCTGAACGACGGCATGAACGCCGCCGACTTCATCAAGGGCGTGGGCCCGCAGTTCCTGGCCAACGCCTATGGCACGTCTTCGGGCTCGACCAGCACGCCGTCCACCACCTTCTTCGCCAGCGCCTACCCGGCCATGAGCGGCGGCTTCGACGCCGCCGCGCCCGCCGCCGACCGCGCCTTCGATGCCGGCGCCATCCTCGGCCTGGCCATCGCACAGGCCGGCAAGTTCGAGGCGGCGGCGATCCGCGATGCCATCCGCAAGGTGACCGCGCCCGGCGGCGAGGTGGTCTATGCCGGAGCGGCCGGCTTCACCCGCGCCATGCAGCTGATCCGCGAGAAGAAGCCGGTGCGCTATGTGGGCGTGATCGGCCCGGTGGAGTTCGACAAGAACGGCGACATCGCCGGTCCGTTCCGCACCTGGAAGATCACCGGCAGCGAAGTCACCACCGTCGGACAGATGTCGGCAGAAGACGTGCAGGCCGTGCAGGCCAAGCTGCCGAAATGAGCGAGCCGACCGCATCCCCACTGAAGCCCGACCGTGCGCTGCTGGCGCCGGGCCTGGAGATCTCGCGCATCGTCACCGGCCTGTGGCAGGTGGCCGACATGGAGCGCGGCGGCACCCTGCTCGACCCGCAGCGCGGCGCCGAGGCCATGGCCGATTACGCCCGCGCCGGCTTCGACACCTTCGACATGGCCGACCACTACGGCTCGGCCGAGGTCATCACCGGCACGCTGCTCGCGTCGAACGCGGTGCCGGGTGCGCGCGCCTTCACGAAGTGGTGCCCGCCGCCCGGCCCGATGACGGCCGCCGTGGTGCGCGAGGGCGTGATGCGCTCGGTCGAGCGGCTGCAGGTGCCGCGCATCGACCTGCTGCAGTTCCACTGGTGGAGCTTCGACGACCCGCGCTACCTCGACGCCATGGTCGAACTTGCCAGGCTGCGTGAAGAAGGTTTGATCGCCCACCTGGGCCTGGCCAACTTCGACACGGCGCACCTGCGGGTGCTGCTGAGCGAGGGCATTCCCATCGCCACCAACCAGGTGTGCATGTCGCTGCTCGACCGGCGTGGCACCGAGGCCATGTCCACGCTGTGCCAGGCGCACGGCGTGAGGCTGCTGACCTACGGCGTGCTGGGCGGCGGCTTCCTGGGCGAGAAGTGGCTGGGTGCCGCCGAGCCGGCGGAAGTGAACGACTGGAGCAAGATGAAGTACCGCCGCTTCATCGAAGCGGTGGGCGGCTGGGCCGCGTTGCAGGCCGTGCTGCGGGCCGCCCATGCGGTGGGCCGGAAGCATGGCGTGTCGATCTCCAACGTGGCGACACGCTGGGTGCTGGAGCAGCCGGCCGTGGCCGCGGTCATCGTCGGCGCGCGGCTCGGCGAACGCGAACACCGCGCCGACAACCTCAAGCTCTTCGGCTTCGCGCTCGACGCCGAAGACCACGCGCTGCTGGACGCGGCCTTTGCCACCACCCACCGCCTGCCGGGCGACTGCGGCGACGAATACCGCCGTCCGCCCTTCCTCACCGCCTCGGGCGACCTGAGCCACCACCTCGACACCGTGCCGCCGCTCTGGCCGCGGTTGCGCGTGCCCGGCCATGCCGACCGCTGGACCATCGACAGTGGCAGCGTCTGGGAGCCGCTGGCCGGCTATGCCCGCGCCGTGCGCGTGGGCGACCGCATCATGGTCTCGGGCACCACCGCCACGCATGGCGGCGGCCAGCTCGTGGGGCAGGGCGATGCGGCGGTGCAGGCCACCTACATCCTCGACAAGATCGAGGCCAGCCTCAAGGCGCTGGGCGGCCGGCTGCAGGACGTGGTGCGCACCCGCATCTACCTCACCGACGCCAACGACTGGCAGGCGGTGAGCGCGGTGCACGGGCAGTACTTCGGCGACATCCGGCCGGCCAACACCATGCTGGCCGTGAAGGAGCTCATCGGCGACGGCTACCGCGTCGAGATCGAGGCCGAGGCCATCACCGGCGCGGCGCTGTAGACCGTGCCGATGCCTCCCGCCATGACCACGGCCGCCACCGGCGCGCCGTCGCGCGACCTGCTGGTGGTCGACCGCATCTCGAAGCACTTCGGCGGTCACCAGGCGG
>JAQGNA010000374.1 GCA_028292075.1 Rhodoferax sp.
CACCGTGGCGTTCTGCCATGAAGGCAACCACGACCTGGTGGACGCGCGCATGTGGTTCGTCGACGAGGACGGCGGCAACGTGCGTTGCGCCAAGGCGCACCTCGAAGGCGAAAGCTGCACCCATGAATTCTGGGTTCCCGACGGCTCGGCCATGGTCTACGTGTCTTATCAGAAGGGCCAGGCCGAGCGCTGGATCTGCTCGCTCGACCCGGTCACGCTCGAGAACCGGCGCCTCACGCTCATGCCGCCATGCTCGCACCTCATGAGCAACAGCGACGGCAGCCTGCTCGTCGGCGACGGTTCGGACACGCCTGTCGACGTGGCCGACACCGGCAGCCACCAGATCGAGAACGACCCCTACCTGCACCTGTTCGACCTGAAGGCCGGCACGACCCGGCGGATCGCCCGGCACGACAGCAGCTGGAAGGTCTACAAGGGCAACCGCCAGGTGACGCATCCGCACCCGTCGTTCACGCCGGACGAGCGCCGCGTGCTCTTTACCTCGGACCGAGAAGGCGAGCCGGCGTTGTACCTCGCCGACCTGTAGCCCCAGAACCCCTGAACCCTGAACCGCCGAACCCTCGAACTCTCGAACCCGGACCGCACCATGCCCAGCAACCCACTCCTTCCAAGCCCCGGCGTTCTGGCCATGCTCGCGGCTTGCGCCATCATGCTGGCGGGCTGCGCTTCGAGTGTGCCGTCCTCTGCCGCAAGCCCTGTGACCGACGCATCGCGGCAGGCGCTGGCCCCGCTCGACGGATGGGCGGCCGAGGGGCGCGGCACCACCGGTGGCGCCGCCGCCGTGCCGCACCGGGTGTTCGACGTGCGGACGCGGGCAGAACTCGTGGCAGCCCTTGCCACCCGGCCCACGCCGGACGTTGCCGAGCGGACGCCCCGCATCGTGCGGGTTCACGGCCGCATCGACCTGAGCGTCGACGATGCCAACCGGCCGATCGGCTTTGCCGCCTACCGCGACCCTGCCTTCACGTGGGACGCGTACCTCAAGGCCTACGACCCGGCCGTCTGGCAAAAGAAGGCGCCCGCCGGCCTGCTGGAAGAAGCGCGTGAGCGTTCGGCGCGCAACCAGGCGGCGCGGGTGGTGGTGCGTGTGCCGTCCGACAGCACGCTGTTCGGCATGGGCGCGGATGCCGAGATCGTCAACGGCACGCTGCTGCTCGACCAGGTGGACAACGTCATCATCCGCAACATTCATTTTGCCGACGCCTTCGACCACTTTCCCGCCTGGGACCCGAAGGACAATGCCAGTGGCGAGTGGAATTCGGAGTACGACAACGTCTCCCTGCGCGGAGCCCGCCACGTCTGGGTGGATCACTGCACCTTCAGCGATGGTGCGCGCACCGACAACACAGCGGGCAATGCGTTCGGCCGGCCGATGCAGCACCACGACGGACTGCTCGACATCACCCTGCAATCGAGCTTCGTGACGGTGTCGTACAACCACTTTAAGCTGCACGAAAAGACCAGCCTCGTGGGCTCGAGCGACGGCGAGACCAAGGACGAGGGCCAGCTCAAGGTGAGCTTTCACCACAACCTATGGGAAAGCTCCAGGGAGCGCGCACCCCGCGTGCGCTACGGCCAGGTGCACGTCTACAACAACCTGTATGTGGCCAGCGTCACGCCGCCCGCCGCGCACGGGTATTCGATCGGCGTGGGGTTCCGTTCCAGGGTGGTCAGCCAGAACAACGCATGGGAAGCGCCAGCGGAGGTTTCGGCCGCGCGGCTGACCAAGCTCTGGAAGGGCAGCATGTTCAGCGACCGCGGCAGCCTGTTGAACGGCCAGCCGGTGGACCTGCTCGCGGGCTTGCGTGCCGCCAATCCGGGTGTTGCGCTGAGCGACGACATCGGCTGGACGCCGACGCTGCACGGGGTGATCGACCCGGCGGCCGAGGTGTCCCGCAAGGTGCGCGCATCCGCTGGCGCGGGCCGGCTTTAGAACCGCCAGCCCTCGAGGACCTTTCGCGCACACGGATCGACGCCATCCCACCTGTTGATTCACGTGGGATCGAGGGCAAATGGCTGCCGCTTTGCTTGTCGGATCCGATGCAGACGCGTGCGAGATAATGAAATGCTTCGCAACACTCTCTGGCACGCCCTTCAAAAAACATGGACGATGATTTTTCGGATCCAAAGCAGCCCGAATCCGTGGCCGCTGTCTTGAAGGTGTTCGCCATCCTGCAGTCGCTGGCCGATCGCAGCGAGACCGGCGTGTCGGAGCTTTCGATGCGCCTGGCCATGCCCAAAGCCACCGTTTACCGTTTTCTGCAGACCATGCGCAGCCTCGGGTATGTGCGCCAGGAGGCCGACAGCGAGCGCTACGGCCTGACGATGAAGCTGTTCGAGCTTGGCGCCAGGGCGCCTCTGTACCCAGACATGGTGGAACTGGCCAAGCCGCACATGACGGCCCTGTCGGACCTGACCGGCGAGACCATCCACCTCGGCATGCTGATCGACAGCGAGATCATCTACGTCCACAAGGTCGATTCGCGCCACATGCTCGGCATGTACTCCAAGGTCGGCAAGCGGGCGCCGATCCACTGCACCGCCATTGGCAAGGTGTTGCTGGCCTGGGAGAGCGACGCCCAGCGCGAGCACCTGCTGCAGGGCGTGGACTTCAAACGCTACCGCGACAAGACCATCACCAGCCGACCGCTTTTCATCGAGGAACTGAACCGCACCCGCGCACAGGGGTTCGGGGAAGACCGGGAAGAGTTCGACGACCACATCCGCTGCCTCGGCATGCCGATCTTCGACCGCACCAACAAGGCGCTGGCCGCCATCAGCATTTCGTTCCCTACCTTCCGGTACGAGGATGCCCGGGAACAGGAGGTCGTGACGATGCTGCGCGACGCCAGCCGCGACATCTCCAGGCAGATCGGCTGCCTGCAGTTTCCGCTGGACGAGCCGGCGGCGGGCGTCCTCACCCGCTGACTTCATGCCGCGCCGGCCGATGGGCCGGGCACCGCTCAGGCTTCCTTGAGGTTGTGCTTCTTCAGCGGCAGGTCGCGGATGCGCTGGCCGGTGGCGGCGAAGATGGCGTTCAGCACGGCCGGGGCCGCCACCGCGATGGTCGGTTCGCCCACGCCGCCCCAGAAGCCGCCGGACGGCATGACGATGGTTTCGACCTTCGGCATCTCGTCCATCTTGAGCACCGGGTAGGTGCTGAAGTTGTCCTGCTCCACGCGGCCGTCCTTCACCGTGATCTCGCCATACAGCGCGGCCGAAAGGCCGTACACGAACGAGCCTTCCACCTGGGCCTCGATCTGCTGCGGGTTCACCGTGTGGCCCGGGTCGGTGGCGGCCACGATGCGGTGGACCTTCAAAACGCCGTCGGCGTTGACGGACACCTCGGCGCAGCCGGCCACATAGCTGCCGAATCCCATGCACTGCGCCAGCCCGCGAAACACCTTCTGGCCTTTGACATCGGGTGCCGGCGTACCCCAGCCGACGCGCTGGGCCACGGCGTTCAGCACGGCGAGGTGCTTGGGATGTTCGGTCATGAGCTTCCTGCGCAGGGCCAGCGGGTCCTGCTTGGTGGCGAAGGCGATCTCGTCGATGAAGCTTTCGAGGTAGATGGTGTTCTGGTTCAGGTTCACGCCGCGCCAGAATCCGGCCGGCACATGCGGGTTGCGCATGGCATGGTCGATCAGCAGGTTCGGAAAGCTGTAGCCGATGGAGGCCTCGGGGCCGGGCGGGTTCAGGCCCTGGAAGACCACCGGGTCCTTGCCGTTCTGGATGTTCTGCGGCGCCACCGTGGCCAGGATCGACTGGCCGGAGATGCGCATGTGCAGCGCCGTCACGTTGCCCTGCGCGTCCAGCCCCGCCACCATGCGGCACTGGGTGATGGGGTGGTAGCGGCCGTGCAGCATGTCTTCCTCGCGCGACCAGATCAGCTTGACCGGCGTGCCGGGCAGTTCCCTGGCGATCAGCACCGCCTGGCGCACGTAATCGGTGGCGCCCCGCCGGCCGAAGCCGCCACCGTTCAGCAGCTTGTAGACCTCGCACTGTGCCGGGGGCAGGCCGGCGGCGTCGATGGTGGCGGTGAGCGCTGCCTCGCCGTTCTGCGTGGGCGCCCAGACCTCGCAGCGCTGCGGCGTCCAGCGTGCGGTGGCGTTCATGGGCTCCATGGTCGCGTGGTTCTGGAACGGATAGCTGTACACCGCCTCCAGCCGGCGAGCCGGGTCGGTGATGGCGGCCAGTGCCGCGCGCGCATCCCCGTTGCTGTTGCCCACCACGGCCTGTTCGGCGGTGAGGCCGGCCTTCAGCATCTCGCCGATGGTGGCGCTGGACGCATCGGCGTTCGGCCCCAGGTCCCATTCGATTTCCAGCGCGTCAAGGGCCGTCTTGGCGCGCCACCAGGTGTCGGCCACCACGGCGACGGCGCTGTCGCCTACCTTGACCACCTTCCTGACGCCCGGGCGCTTGGCAATGCTGGCGGCATCGAAGCGCTTGACCTTGCCGCCGAACACCGGACAGTCGCGGATGGCCGCGTTCAACAGCCCGGGCATCTTCAGGTCCATGCCGTAGATCTGGCGTCCGGTGGTCTTGTCGACCGTGTCGAGACGCGCCAGGCGCTTGCCCGCGAGCTTCCAGTCCTTCGGGTCCTTGAGCGTGACGTTCGCCGGCGGCTGCAGCTTGCCCGCCGCCGCGGCGACCTTGCCGTAGGTGGTGGTGCGGCCGGTGGCAGGGTGGCTGATGACGCTGCTGGCGGTCCGGCATTCGCTGGCCGGCACCTGCCAGGCGTCGGCCGCGGCCTGCAGCAGCATCAGGCGCGCGGTGGCCCCGCCCTTGCGCACGTAGTCGTGCGACTGGCGGATGCCCTGGCTCCCGCCGGTGCTGAAGCTGCCCCAGGCGCGGTTGCGGGCCAGGCTCTGGCCAGGGGTGGGGTATTCGGTGCGCACACGGGCCCAGTCGCAATCGAGCTCCTCGGCCACCAGCTGGGCCAGGCCGGTGAGCGTGCCCTGGCCCATTTCGGAGCGGGCGATGCGGATCACCACCGTGTCGTCGGGCCGCACCACGACCCAGGCGTTCACCTCTGGCGGCATGGCGGTGGCCGGCGCCGCCTGGCCCCAGGCCTTGCCGATCAGCGGAACCTGGAAGGCCACCACCAGGCCGCCGGCGGCGAGCGAGGTGCCCATGAAGCCGCGGCGCGAAAGACGGGTGCCGGGGAGGGCCGCCGTGCCAGCGGCAGCATCGGCATCGGGATCAGTATCGATGCTTCGGCGAAGATTGGCGCGGCTCATGTCACGCTCCCGTCGGTGTGCTGGATCGCCAGGGCCGCCGCCTTGGTGTTGCCGCCATTGGCCACCACCTTGATTGCGGCGCGGATGCGGTTGTAGGTCCCGCAGCGGCAGATGTTGGTGATCGCTTCGTCGATGTCGGCGTCGGTCGGTTGCGGCTTGGCCTTGAGCAGCGCGGTGGTGGCCATGATCATGCCGCTCTGGCAGAAGCCGCACTGCGGCACGTCCAGGGCAGCCCAGGCCTTTTGCACCGGGTGCTGCCCGTCGGTCGACAGGC
>JAQGNA010000381.1 GCA_028292075.1 Rhodoferax sp.
CATGGCCGAGAACTTTTCCTTTGCCGATCCGCTGCCCGCCAGCACCACCTATGTCCCGGCCAGCCTCACCGTCGATGGCGCAGCGCGCAGCGACGCCCTTGACACCGACAACGCCAGTTTTGTCGCCGGCACGGTCAGCGTGCTGTTCGGCAACACCGCCGTGCCCGCGACGCGCGTCATCGAGTTCAAAGCCACCGTTCATTAATTTCGAAAACCCTGGAGCACCACCATGCGCAAAACCCTGATCCCCCTGCTGTTCTTGAGCCTGGCCGTCTGCGCCGGGCCCTTGGTCCACGCGCAAGCCCGGCCTGCTGGCGGCAACATCGAGTTCAAAAACATCGCCGAGGTTGAAACCGAGGTCAAGGCCGCAGACGGCAAGACCGAGAAAAAACGAGGACCGGTGCAAAAGGCCGTTCCCGGCACAGTGATCTTCTACACCTCGACCTTCAAGAACGTCAGCGCCAAGCCAGCTGGCAACATCAGCATCAACAACCCGGTCCCGGCCAACACCACGCTGGTGGCTGCCAGCGCCTACGGAGAGAACATGGACATCGGCTACTCGGCCGATGGCGGCAAAACCTGGGCAGCGGCTGACAAGCTCAAGGTCAAGGGCGCCGACGGCAAGGAGCGCGCGGCCGCGCTCTCTGAAATCACCCACATTCGTTGGAATCAGCGCAACGAACTGGCACCCGGCAAGCAGGGCGAAGCCGGTTTTCGCGTGGTCGTGAACTGAGCATGAACGCCATGCCTGTCACTTGGTGCGCGACGTTATTTCTGAATGGGGCGCCAGCGTGAATCACGTGCCGCCCTCCATGGGCCTACCCACGATGCCGGGTCCGCCGCGCAGTTGCGGGCCGCCGGGGCATTCAACCTGCCTTCAGGTAGGGGCTGAATCCCCACACCACGCCTCAACCTACTTCAATTTTTATTTCCAACTTCGTACAAAGAAAAAACCATGAAATCAATTTTTCAAAACAAATTGCGCAATCCAGGAGCAGCTGTTGCCCTCGCGGTCGTTGGCCTGCTGAGCGCTGGCGCAGCCCAAGCGGCGGCAGTCGGTACCCCGTCGAACACCGACATCACCAACACAGCCACACTGGCCTACTCGGTCGGCGGCACGCCACAAACCGCTATTCCTTCAAACTCGACCTCCTTCAAGGTCGACAACAAGGTCAACGTTTTGGTGGTGGAGTCTGGCAACGCTGTCACCAGCGTCACGCCAGGCGCGACCAACCAGGTCACGACCTTCACCGTCACCAACAACGGCAACACCTCCCAGGGCTATAACTTGGCAGCCGCAGTGGGAACGTCGGCCATCATCCCTGCTGCCACGGGCACGGCGGGCACCCTCACAGCCACCAATATCCGCAAGTTCGTTGATGCCAACAACAACGGTACCTACGAGCCGCTGATCGATACGGCGACCGCAATTTCTACGCTGGCGTCCGGGGACAGCGTCACGGTATTTGTCGTGGCAGACATGCCGACCAGTGGCGGTTTCGGTACCGGTGCGGCGGGGGATCAAGCCCACGTCAGCCTCACCGCCATCACCACCACGACAGGCACCACCACCGTTCTCACGGCCACCACTGGACAAGACACCGCAGGGGTCGACATTGTTTTTGCCGATGCGCTAACCGCCGAGTCGGGTTTTGTCGGCGCCAGCGCAGCGTACGACGGGCAGGGCACGGCGCGTGATGCGTACCGCATTGCCGCACCCAACCTGACTGTCAGCAAAGCGGTCACGCTGATCTGCGATCCGTTGAACGGCAGTGGCGTTGACAGGAAAAACATTCCCGGCGCCATCGTTCGCTACACCATCACCGTCACCAATCCATTAAGCGCACCCGCCTCGGCAACCCTGGCAACCGTGGTCGATGCGTTGAATGCCAACACCACCTTCGATCATAATCTGGTCTCTGGCGCCGGCGCTCCTGCAACGGCGACCAGCTGCACCTCAGGCGGAACACCGGAAGGAAGTGCCGGCAGCGGCTTCAAGCTTGTCCAGACAGATCGTTCAATCAGCAGCTTTTTGACCAACGCCAGTGGTGACGCTGACGGCGCAAGCTTTGCCGGCTCGACGGTGACCATCAATTACGTCCAGGCCCTGCCTGCTGTCGCTGGCACCGGTGGCTACTCGGCCGGTGAACTGAAAGCGGGCGAGTCGGTGGTTGTGTATTTCAACGCAATCATCAAGTAGACAAGCTGCCATGTCCGCCTGGGTCAATTCCCTCAACCGCCTGCTGCCCACAGCGCAGGCGGTGGGCGCTTTTTTTCGGTTGGTGCGGCGTGCCGCATCAGCCGGTCTTGTCACGCGCATATGTGGTTTCGTCACATGTGCGCATGCCAAGACCGTCGCTTTGCAGGGCGCCACCCTGCGGTTGCTGCTGACAGTGGTTTGTCTGCAGTCGTGCATGCTCTGGGCGGCCACACCGCCCAACACGCCCATCACCAACACCGCCAGCGCGTCCTACGGCATTTCCGGCACGCCCATCACGGTGACCGGCTCGGTCACCGTGATGACCGTCGCAGTAACGCCCGCAGCCATTGCATTTTTGCAATACGTCTCCAGCGCAACAGGCCAACCGGCCGGTGCGGCGAGCCTTCAAAACGTGCCGGTCACGCAGTGCAACGCCGGTGCCGGGTTCGCGCCGCTGGCGCCGCCCAAGCCGCCGGGCGGGCCCGCGCTGACGGTGCCGGGCAGCGTGCTGCTGGCCCCCGCCAGCGTGTACGCCAGCGGCGACCCGGTGTTTGTGCGCGTCACCGACTACGACCAGAACCTGGACCCGCTGCTGGCAGAAACCGTCGTCGTCACCGTCTCCAGCAACGGCGTGGACAGCGAATCGCTGCGGCTGACCGAAACCGGCCCGTCGACCGGCGTGTTCATCGGCGCCATCGCCTCCGCGTCCGGCGCGGCCCGGTCCGCCAACTGCGTGCTCAATGTCGCGGGCAACAGCCAACTGCTGACTACCTACCTGGACCAGTCGGCCGGCAACATGGCTGTCACGGCGGCAGCGCGGGTGGACCCGTTGGGCCTGGTGTTCGACGCCGCCACCGGCCTGCCGGTCGATGGCGCGCAGGTCACCCTCATCAGCCTGGCGACGGGCCAGCCCGCTGCGGTGCTGGGCCACGACGGCGTCAGCCGCTACCCGGCCACCGTGACCAGCGGCAGCGCCGTCACCGACAGCGGCGGCACGGTGTACACCGCCGCGCCGGGGCGCTACCAGTTTCCGCGGATCGCGCCCGGCAGCTACCGCCTGGCGATCACGCCGCCGGCCAATTTCGCCTTCGCCTCGCAGGTAGCGACGCCGGCGCTGCAGGCCTTGCCCGGCGCGCCTTTCTTCATCGTGGTTGGCTCGCGCGGCGAAACCTTTTCGGTGCTGCCCGGCCCGCCGATCGACATCGACCTGCCGCTGGACGCGTCGGCAGCCGCCGGTGTGCAGATCAGCAAAAGCGCTGGCAAGGCCGTGGTCGCCATCGGTGAATTCGTGCCCTACACCGTCACCCTCAGCAATGGCGGCAAGACGCCGGTGGCCGCGCTGCGCATTGCCGACCGGCTGCCGGTGGGCTTTCGCTACCAGATGGGCTCGGCCCGGCTGGACCAGGCCGTGCTGGCCGACCCCACCATCAGCGCAGACGGTCGCGGCCTGGAGTTCCGTGTGGGCGCGCTGCCCGGCAGCGGCACCTTGAGCCTGCGCTACGTGGCGGCCGTCAACGCTGGCGCCCAAATTGGCCAGGCTGAAAACACGGCGCAGGCCGTGGGCGGCGCCAGTTCCAACGTCGCGCGCGCCAGCGTGCTGGTGCGCGAGGACCTGAACCGCAGCCGTGCCATCTTGCTGGGCCGGGTCACGCAGGTCGAGTCCTGCGATGACCTCGAGGGCGATCCAAGCAGCGAAAAGGCCGGCCTCGCCCGCCAGCCGCTGGGCCTCAAGGGCGTGCGCGTCATGCTCCAGGACGGCACCTACATCGTGACCGACAGCGAAGGCCGCTGGCATGCCGACAACCTGCGGCCCGGCACCCATGTGGTGCAGCTCGACGAAACCAGCTTGCCTGCCGGTTTGGAGTTGCAGGCCTGCGAGCACAACAGCCGCACTGGCGGGCGCAATTTCTCGCAATTCGTCAACCTGCGCGGCGGCACCCTGTGGCGCGCCGATTTCCGGCTCAAACGCCTCGCCAGTTGCCTGAACCAGCAGCTGCGGGTGCAGGGCAGGGCGGTCAGCCTGCGCCTGGCGGCGCCGTTCGCCAACCAGGCCGTCAGCGCCACCATGATGCTGCCCAACGGCGCCAAGGTCGTCCAAGGCAGCGTCAGGCTTGATGGCCTGCCGTTGGCCCAGGCAGAAGTCTCTGACGGCGTGCTGGTCGCCCGGCTAGGCCCGCAGGCCGTCCGCTGGGAGCACAGCCTTAGTTTCGAGCTGGACGCGGCTCCCGGCGCCAGCCTGGCCGCCTTGGTGCAGGTCCAGCCCATCGGCCAGCCAGCGCAAAGCCTGGCGCCGCTGCGGCTTGAGGCGCCTGCTACCCATGCCGCCCAGTGCGCCCCGGTGGTCCTGGTGGCGCCCGCCGCTGGGGCGGCCAGAAAGGCCTTGCCCGGCGCGCTGCTATCGGTACCGGCATCGGCGGACGACAGCCGGCCCGTTGCCCAAGGCCTCCAGCTGGTTGAAAAGCTGCCCTACGACGACAAGTGGATTGCCGCCGCAGCGCCTGGCGACGAATGGCTGCATCCGCAGACCGGCTTCGTTCCGGCACTGCCGGCCATCAAGGTGGCCGTCAAGCACGCGCCCCGGCATGCGGTGGAGCTCAAGGTCAACGGCGTGCCGGTTAGCGCCCTGCGCTACGAAGGCAGCGTGATGAACCCGGCGGGCACGCTGGCGCTGACCCAGTGGAGCGCGGTGGACCTGCGTGATGGCGCCAACCTGATGGAAGTGACCGTGCGCGACCCGCAGGGGCAGGTCCTGCTGCAGGAAAGCCGCACCATTCATTACGCCGTGGGGCCGGCCAGCGCCGTGTTCGACGCCAAGCGCTCGCAGCTGGTCGCTGATGGCCGCACCGCGCCGGTGATTGCCGTGCGCATGCTCGACAAGGAAGGCCAGCCGGTGCGGCGCGGCGCGGGCGGCGAGTTCCAGGTCGCCGCGCCCTACCTGTCGCAAGACCAGGCCGAGGCCATCCAGCGTGAGCCCCTGACCGGCCGGCTGGGCGGCAAGGCGGGCTACCAGATCGGCGATGACGGCGTGGCCCTGATTGGGCTGCAGCCGACCACCCAGGCCGGTGAGGTCGTGCTCAATTTCGACTTCGGCAGCGGCCGCACGCAAGAAATCCGGACCTGGCTCACGCCCGATCTGCGCGAATGGGTGCTGGTCGGCTTTGCCGAGGGAACAACAGGGTTCAAGAAGCTGAGCGGCAGCATGGAAAGCCTGCAGGCGGCCGGTGCCGGCGAGCAGTTGTTTGACCAGAACCGCGTGGCTTTTTATGCCAAGGGCCAGGTCAGGGGCGAGTACCTGATGACGCTGGCCTACGACAGCGCCAAGGAAAAGGGCGCCGCCGGCAGCAAGGTGGCCGGCCAGCCCCCGGGCCAGATGCTCAACCCGCTGCAGCAGGCCATCGACCCGAACCAGTTCTACACCCTCTACGGCGACGCCACCCAGCCGCAGTTCGACGCGGCCAGCGCGCGCAAGCTGTACCTGAAGATTGAAAAGTCCCAGTTCTATGCAATGTTCGGCGACTACGAAACGGGCCTGTCGGTGACCGAACTGGGCCGCTACAGCCGGACCCTGAACGGCTTCAAGTCTGAATACAAGGGCGAGCGGCTCGGCTACAACGCCTTTGCCAGCCTCACCGCGCAAAGCTTTCGCAAGGACGAAATCCAGGGCGACGGCACCTCGGGCCTGTACCGGCTGACCGGCCGCGACATCCTGGTCAATTCCGACAAGGTGCGCCTCGAGGTGCGCGACCGCTTCCGGCCCGAGATCATCATCAGCAGCCGGACCTTCACGCGCTACCTGGACTACCAGCTCGACCCGGCGCTGGGAACGCTGTTCTTCCGTGAGCCCATTGCCTCGCGCGATGCCGACTTCAACCCGGTGTTCATCGTCGCCGAATACGAGTCTGGCAGCCAGCTTGATGCCAAGCTGACCTACGGCGGCCGGGTTGCCCTGAAGATCGGCGACAACGTGGGCGAAAAAAGCGAGGTGGGCCTGACCCGCATCCACGAAGGCAACGTCGGCCGCGAAGCCACGTTGACCGCCGCCGACACGACCCTCCGGCTTGGCGAGAGCACCCGGCTGCGCGGCGAAGTCGCCACCAGCCAGCGCAACTCGGCGCTGGGCAGCGAAAGCGGCAAGGCCTACCTGGCCGAGCTGAGCCATGTCGATGCCAGCCTGGCCGCCCGGGCCTATGCGCGCCAGCAGGATGCCGGATTTGGCCTCGGCCAGCAGGGGGCTTTCGAAACCGCAACGCGCAAGTTCGGCGCCGACGCGCGGCTGCAGCTGTCCGACACGGTGCAGCTGCAGGCCGAAACCTACCGCCAGTCCAACCTGCTGACCGATGCCCGGCGCGACGTGTTCGAAGCGCGCGGCCAGTGGAAACTCCAGGCGCTCACCACCAGCGCCGGCCTGCGCGCCGCCAGCGAAACCGATGGCCAGGGCAAGGACACCAGCGTGCGCCAGCTGGTCACCGGCGTGGGCTATGAATTGCTGGACAAGCGGCTGACCCTGCGCGCCAGCAGCGAACTGGACATCGGCAGCCAGACCGATGGCGCCAGCCTGGCGTTTCCGAACCGCCTGATCCTGGGCGCCGACTACAAGCTGTCGCCGCAGGTCACGGTGTTTGGCCAGCATGAGCTGGCGCGCAGCGGCGACCTGCGCGCCGACACCACGCGCGCCGGCCTGCGCACCCAGCCCTGGACGGGCGGCGAGATGGCCGCGTCACTGGGCAACCAGATCGGTGCGGACGGCGGCCGTCTGTTCGGCAACCTGGGGCTGGTGCAGAAGGTGCAGATCAATGATCGATGGGCCGCCGATTTCGGTGTTGACCGCTCACAGACGCTGCGCGGCACCGCAATGGCCAGTCCGTTCAGCGCCGCCCAGCCGCTCGCCTCGGGCACCCTGGGCGCGGGCAGCAGCGGGATTACCTCCAATGTGGCAACCGGCACCACGACCAGCCTGGTCACGGGCGACTACACCGCGCTGTTCGTGGGCGGCGCCTACAAGGACCAGGACTGGAGCGGCAATGCCCGGCTGGAGTGGCGCGGCAGCGACACCGACACCCGCATCAACCTGCTGCTGGGCGCCCAGCGCAGGCTTGACGACGGCCGCACCCTGGCAGCGGGCCTGATCTACAACCGCACCAGCGGCACGCTGGACACCAGCCGCATCGACGCCCGCCTGAGCTATGCCTACCGGCCGCTGGACAGCGAATGGATCTGGCTTGACCGCCTGCAGTATGTACACGAATCCATGCAGAACCCGGCCGGCCAGTTGCTGACCCGCAAGCTCATCAACAACCTCAATGCCAACTGGACGCCCCGCCGGGATACACAGATCGCCCTGCAATACGGCATGAAGTATGTGCGCGACACCATCGACAGCGCTGCCTACAAGGGGTTCACCCAGCTGGCCGGGATCGAGGCACGGCAGGACCTGGGCGAGCGTTGGGACATTGGCTTGCATGCCGCCATGTTGCATTCCTGGCAGGCCGCATCGCGCGACTACCAGGTTGGCGCTTCACTGGGTTTCAAGCTGGCCGACAATGCCTGGCTGAGCGTGGGCTACAACCAGCGCGGCTTTGTCGATGCCGATTTTGCCGGTGCCGAATACCGTGCCCGGGGCCTGTACCTGAACCTGCGGGTCAAGTTCGACCAGGACACTTTCAATTTGAATGACCGCAACAAGGGTCAGCTGTCAATCAAGCCTTAAACACTCATGCAATTTAGCACCTTCATCGGAATTTTTGTAGCGTTGTCCTGGTCTCTGCTCTCTCACGGTACGGCCCATGCGTTCGGCCCGAGCCAATGCGCAGCATCGCGTTTCGGGTCGGACCTCAACTGCACAGCCAACGATGTCAGCATCACCGCCATCAAGGTAGTGGGGGGTGGCGCAACATCTTGCACGGGTGGACAGAGCATCACGCTCGATCTGGATGTCACGGTCCAGTTCGCATCGCCAGATCGATGGGACATTGGCATTTTCATTTCAAGCGATGGCAAAAGTCCGCAGTTGCTCCCCGCCAATGGCGGTGCAGCATCGTGCAAGGTGGCCATTTTGCCCACGCCCTCGATTCTGGCCACCTCGCCCTTTGTCGATTTAGACCCCGGGCCATGGAACGGCACGCGTGACTCTTGCGGTGACGGCAACGCAGGCATTCGCGGTGGCAGCGGCAATGGCGTCCTGCGCATGACCGGTGTCACGGTACCGTGCCAAGCGCTGGCAAGCACGGGCAAGCTGTACATCCCGTTCGTCGTGAGCTGGGACAACCAGTCCAGCCCGTCGGGGGCCACCTGCACCTCGATCAACGATCCGGTGCCCAACACCAAGTCAAAATGCAACGCACCTCTGCTCGCCCAGGGCTCGGTGGATGTGGTCGTGCTGCCCAGCATCACCAAGACCGACGGCCTCACCCAGATCACGCCAGGTGATGCGACCAGCTACACGATCAGCCTCATCAATACCACCGGCATCGAGCTGTCAACGGCCAACAACAACGCCGCCGTATTCAAAGACCCGGCGGTGAGCAACCTGAACGTCAGCAGCGTGACCTGTTCGGCTTCAGGCGGTGCAGTATGTCCAACCGCCGGTACGGTTTTGACGGTGGCCGCCATGCAAAGCGCGTCGGGTATCCCGATTGATATGCCGGCGAACAGCACCGTGGTGTTCACCGTCAATGCGCAGCTCACCGGCAACCCGACCGGGACCCTGACCAACAGCGCCACCGTCAGCGCCAACGGCCAAACCAATAGCGCCAGCGACACGAACACCATTGTTTACCCGAGCCTGGTCAACATGAAGACCGTTGCTGTGACTAGCGACCCGGTCAACGGCACCAGCAATCCCAAAAGCATTCCCGGTGCCGAGGTGTTGTACAACCTGCGCGTCACCAATACCGGCGCCGGCACGGCGGACACCAACACCGTTGTCCTCATCGACCCGATACCCGCCAATACAGAGTTGTTTGTGGGGAACTTGAAAGCAGCCGGTTCGGGGCCGATCGTTTTTGAGCCGGGATCCAGTGCACTGACTTGGGCGTATGCCTCTTTGACCAGCTTGACCGATGATGTTAATTTTTCCAACAACCACTGCACCAGCTTCAGCTATGTGCCTGTACCGACACTTGACTACGATCCGGCCGTCAACTGCATCCGCTTGAACCCCAAAGGCAAACTGGCCGGAGCCAGCGCAGGCAGTAATCCTTACTTTGAACTGCGTTTTCAGGTACGCATCAAGTAGGCGGTGCGATGGGCGAAGCCGCAGTGCTGTCGCTGTCCAAGACTTTGCAGGCACCGTTGGGAAAAGCAAAGCGGGTTTCGATGCATACTGTTACAGTATTACCCGTAGGGTCCCGGGATGAGGTCACCGGCACGAACGGCACTGTTACCGGTAACGCCTTGAACAAATTCCTTGACGCCATTGGGCAGTTGCTTTCAGACGGCGCTTCTGGCGGTACGGACAGCGTGGCGGCTCTGACTCATGGGCCATGGCGATACGGTCGCGTAGGCACTCTTTTCCAACACAGGTCCGACCCGTGCTGGCAGCGATCAAATTCCACCGGTTGACCCATGCCAAGCCCCTTCTTCAGAAAAAAAAGCGTCCCACTGGCCAGCCCACAGCTTGACGCTACCGAAAGCTCGGAAGCGGCCGACCTGGCCGCCCGGCTGCTGATAACGCCCACGGCCCTGATGCAGCTGACGCTGCCGGAGGCGCGCATGGTGGTGCGCTACATGCAGCCGCAAACTTTGGCCAAGGGCACGGTGCTCCTCCGCGAGGGCGATGCCCGCGACACCGGCTTCCTGATGCTGCTGCTCGACGGCGAAGTGACGGTGGAAACCCGTGTGGTGAGCCGCGTCGCGCCTCTTGTCATCACCCTGCTGGGGCCCGGCAGCCTGATTGGCGAGCTCAGCATGTTCGATGGCCTGCCGCGCTACGCCAGCTGCATTGCCGCCACGCAGTTGCGCTGCGCCATCCTGACGCGCGAGTCGCTGAACCGCCTGATGCAGGAAAACGCCGGAATTGCCGCCAAGCTGCTGCTGGCCGTGT
>JAQGNA010000421.1 GCA_028292075.1 Rhodoferax sp.
CGACCGTAGGACAGCGCGGCCGATCGAAAGAGCGGGTCGATCGCTGGTCGGGCGTGGTTTTCCTTCGGTCCGCGAGAAAGGCGCACGCTCCCGTTTTCAAGCAGCATGTGCCGGTCGGGCGGTGCGACGTAGATCATGCCGCGACGCAGCGCTTCACCGTCCTGTGGCACGCGTGCCGCGTTGGGGCCGCCGGCCGCAAGCAGCCGGTCAAGCCGGCTCTCGTGCGTGCCGATGTGCTGCACCACCAGGATCGGTGTGGGAAAGTCGGCAGGCAGGTTCTTGGCGAGTGCGAGCATGGCAAGCACCCCGCCCGCCGACGCGCCCATCACCACGACGTTGTGTGTCGACGGATCATGCACTTTCATGTTTTTCTCCAGTGAGCGTGGCAGGCTAAGAGCAGATGGCGTGCGCGCGTGTCAGCCGTCAACCCTACAAGCTGAAAGACGTTCAGACACCGCCTACGCTCGATCGGAATCACGTCCGACGGTGCCACCGGGCGATGCATTGGCACAGTCGGGTCAGACGTGGCTGGCGAAGTGGTCCGTTGTTGGACCACCTGCCAGCCCCGAGCACTCGAAAGGATTCCGCAATGGCAGACAACAAGCAGCAGGCGGGCGGCCAGGACCGCACCCGCATCGACGTGAACGAAGACTACGAACTTCAGTACTGGAAGGAAAAGTTCGGCGTGTCGGCCGAGCAGCTGAAAGCGGCGGTCGAGGCAGTCGGCACCCAGGCGGACGCCGTCGAGGCGCGGCTTCGGCAGTCGCGCTGAACGGCTGAAGGCGCGCTCATGGCAAAGGAAGACGACAAGCTGGGCCGCTATCGGGCGAAGCGCAATTTCACGCTGACGCCCGAGCCTGCCGAAGGTGGCACGCCGGGCGAGGAAGCGTTGTCGTTTGTGATCCAGAAACATTGGGCCAGCCGCCTGCACTACGACTTTCGCCTGGAGCTCGACGGCACCATGAAAAGCTGGGCAGTGCCCAAGGGCCCGAGCTACGATCCGACCGACAAGCGGATGGCGGTGCATGTGGAAGACCACCCGATCTCCTACTCGAGCTTCGAGGGAACCATTCCGCCAAAGCAATATGGCGCTGGCAAGGTAATCATCTGGGACAAGGGCATCTGGATCCCGATCGGCGACCCGCAGCAGGGCTACAAGGACGGCAACATGAAGTTCGAGATGATCGGCTTCAAGATGCGCGGCAAGTGGGCGCTCATCCGGATCAAGAGCCGGCAGGAGCGTCAGGAGGCGTGGCTTCTCATCAAGGAAAAAGACGCCTATGTGAAACCGGCCAGCGAATTCAACGTGGTCGATGAGTTTCCCGACAGTGTGAAAAGCCTGGATGCCTCTGCGGCCCTGAAAAAACCAGGCAGCAAGAAAACTGCTGCCAGCGCCGATGCCAACCAGGCAACCGCTGGCCTGCCTCACCCCGATGCGGTAGCGGCCGCCCTGCCCGCCAAGCTGGCGCCGCAACTCGCTACGCTGGTCGACAGCCCACCGCAAGACCACCAGAACTGGGTTTATGAAATCAAATTCGACGGCTACCGGCTGCTGGCGCGCGTGGACGATGCGAACGGAACCAACGGGAAAGACGGCACGGACATCAGGTTGTTCACGCGAAACGGCAACGACTGGACCGACAAGCTGAAGCCATTGAAGGCTTCTCTCAAGAAGCTCGGCCTGCCGCCCGGCTGGTACGACGGCGAGATCGTCGTTGCCGACGAACATGGCGTGCCGAACTTCGGCGCGCTGCAGAACTCATTCGATTCCGCGCGGACCAACGACATCGTGTACTTCGTGTTCGACGCACCATTCCTTGGCGGCTTCGACCTGCGCGCCGTGCCGCTCGAGGCACGCAGGGCGTTGCTGAAGACGGCGCTCGGCGCGGGGGCCGACGCGGTTCGCTTCAGCGAAGTCTTCGACGCGCCACCGGCCAGCGTGGTGAGCTCGGCCTGCCAACTTGGCCTTGAAGGCGTGATTGCCAAGCGCCGCGACGCACCCTATACGTCGTCGCGCTCCACAGCATGGATCAAGCTCAAGTGCAGCCATCGCCAGGAGTTCGTGATTGGCGGCTGGACCGACCCAAAAGGTTCACGCACCGGCATCGGCTCGCTGCTGCTCGGTGTGCACGACGACATGGGCAACCTGAAGTATGCGGGCAACGTGGGCACCGGCTTCAACGAGGAAGTGCTGCGCGACATCAAGGCCAAGCTCGACCAGGTGGCGGCCACGCGGAATCCGTTCGATTCGAAGGTCGGCATCGTGGGCCGGCCGCACTGGGTCAAGCCCACGCTGGTGGCCGAGGTGACCTTCGGCGAGTGGACGCGCGACAACCACATCCGCCATTCGGTGTTCCATGGTTTGCGGACCGACAAGCCGGCGAAATCCATCATCCGCGAAAAGGCCGTCAGCACGCCAACTGCCGCAAAAGGGGCGAAGGGTGCAAAGCCCCCACCGGCCGCGGAAACCGCGGAGACCGGCAAGCCCGCCAACGCAAAGCCGAAAGCGGGCAAGTCCTCCACTGGAGACAGCCATGCCCTGTCGACCAAACTTCGGGTCACCAACCCCGACCGGGTGATCGACGCGAGCACGGGCATTACCAAGATCGAACTGGTGCGCTATTACGGCCTGGTCGGCGCCTTGATGATGACGCACCTCAAGAACCGGCCGGTGTCTCTGGTACGGGCACCGGCGGGCATTGGCGGCGAGCTGTTCTTTCAGAAGCATGCCGAGGTGGAGAGGTTGCCGGGCGTGGTCCAGCTGGACCCGGCCCTCTACATGAGCCATCCGGCCATGCTCGAGGTGGCCCGCGCCGAAGGCCTGCTGTCGGCTGCGCAATGGAACGTGGTGGAGGTCCACACGCTCAACACCGCGTCTGATTCGTTCGAGCATCCCGACCGCATCATCTTCGACCTCGACCCCGGGGAAGGCGTGGAATGGCAAGCGATCCAGGAAGGCACGCGGGCCGTGCACCTCTTCCTCGAGCAACTGGGGTTGCCTGCCTACCTCAAGACCAGCGGCGGCAAAG
>JAQGNA010000424.1 GCA_028292075.1 Rhodoferax sp.
GCCTGCGCGGCTTCCGAGGCCTTCCAGGCGTCGAGGATCTCGCTGCCGGTGGCGGCCCACACGCCCTTGTGCCGCAGCATGTGTTGCAGGGCCTCTTCCAGCGCGCCGATGCGGTAAGGCTGGCCGATCACCCAGGGGTGCAACGAGACCGCCATGACCCGCCCGCCCTCGGTGGCCGACTCCTTGTACAGCAGGTCGAACTGGTCGCACAGCTGGTCACGAAAGTCGTCCTCGCTGTGGTGGTTCTGCACGAGGATGGTGTGGTCGTCCATGTCGATGGGGTGCGGCATGGCGTGCAATGGCCCGGCCGGGGTGCGCATGGCAAAGGGCATGTCGTCGTTGACCCAGTCGCACACGTAGTCGAGTCCGGCGCCTGCCAGCAATTCGAGTGTCGACGCCGACTCGGACTTGGCCGGCGACAGCCAGCCGCGCACGCCCTGGCCCGAGGCCCGGCGCAGGATGTCGAGCGTCTGGTCGATCAGGCCCTTCTCCGCGTCGCGGTCGAGACCGGCGTGGTGCAGGTGGTCCATGTCGAGTCCGTTGGCGATGACTTCCCAGCCGCGCTGGGTGCATTCCTTCAGCAGCGACGGATAGCGCACGGCCACGGCGGCGTTCACCGCCACCGAAGCCGGCACGCCATGCCGCTCCAGCGCCTTCATGATGCGGAAGATGCCGATGCGGTTGCCGTAGTCGCGCAGCGTGTAGTGACGCAGGTCGGGGTAGGCCGTCATCATGGCGCCGGGCGGCTTGAACGGCACGCCTTTCATGTCGAGCGGAAACCATTCCAGCGCCGGCACGATCCACAGCGCCACGCGGGCGCCGCCGGGCCAGACCACCGGCTTGCGCCGCGGCAGCATGGACCAGTCATAGTGCTGGTGGTCCATGCCGTACCGGCGCAGCGGGTATTCCAGGTACTCGTTCGCAACGCTCATGGCGCCTCTCCCACCGGCTGCGCCGCCTTGGCGAACGCGTCGAAATAATGTTCATTGAAATGCGCCGCGATCTCGCGCCCGGTGGCGAGCCAGACCTTGTCATGGCTGGTGATGTACGACAGCGCCTCCTCGAAAGCCGCCATGCGGTAGGGCATGCCCACCAGGTACGGATGCAGTGGAATGCACATCACCGTGCCGGACTCGGCGCCCTCTTCGTAGAGGCGGTCGAACTGCCGCTTCAGGATGTCGGCATAGCGGCGCGGCTGCACCAGGTTCACGTTGTAGGCAATGGTGTCGTTCATCTCCAGCGAGTACGGCACGCTGGTGAGTCGGCCCTGCTTCACTTTTACCGGCCCGGGCTGGTCGTCATGGAACAGATCACAGACATAGGTGAGGCCCATTTCGGCCACCAGGTCGAGCGTGTTCTCGGTGTACGTCAGGGCCGGCGCGAGCCAGCCGTCGAGCCTCTGGCCGGTGTGGTTTTTGATGGTGTCGATCGAGTCCTGGATCACCGCGCGTTCCTGCGCCTCGCTCATGCCCATGAGGTAGCGCGTGTTGTAGGTGCCGTGGGAATAGAACTCCCAGCCGTTGTCGGCGCAGGCCCGGATCACCTCCGGGTGGTGCTCGCACATCGCCACGTTGAGCGACACGCTGCCCCGCACGTTGCAGCGTTTCATGGCCTCGAGCATGCGCCAGAAGCCGGCCCGGTTGCCGTAGTCGCGGTAGGCATAGTTGAGCACGTCGGGCGCGGGCCGGGCCCAGGCCGTACGTGCCGGGTTCTTCGGCGGATTCAGCTCGTAGAACTCGACGTTCGGCGCCACCCAGAAAGCCACCCGCGCACCGCCCGGCCATTCGATCTTCGGCCGGTTGCGGTAGGGCAAATAATCGTAGAGGCCGGGGTCGCGCTTCACCGGCCTGCTCCCGTGGACGGTGGCACACGGCGCAGCTGTTCCATGGTTTCCTCGATGCTCAGCACGTCGGCGTACTTCAGCGCCATGTCGTAGAGATTCGAGAAGTGCGGCGACTCGTGCTTGTCGGCCACGCATTCCTCGGGGACGATGGTGCGGTAACTGCGCGAAATGCTGTCCACCACCGTGGCGCGCACGCAGCCGGAGGTCGAGCCCCCCGTGACAACGATCGAATCCACGCCGTGGAAGTTGAAGATCGAACCCAGGTTGGTTTCGAAGAAGGCAGAGGCCATGCGCTTGTTGATGACGATGTCGCGCACATGGTCGATCTTCAGCCGGTCGTCGAACTCGGCCCTGCGGCTGCCCACCTTGATGTTCTGCAGCGAGTCCGGCGTGTTGGTGCGAGTGCCCCAGACACCGCAGTCCTCGCCTGATTCCATGTAGGCCACATAGGTCCACACCACCGGAAAGTTGCGCGCACGAAACTCTGCCGCGAGCGCGTTGACGTAGTCCAGCTGCTTCGGGTCGGTCTCGTACGCGGTGGCGAATTCGCCGACGCAGGTGTACGCCTTTTGCAGATCGATGTTGATGAGGGCCGGCATGCGGCCGAAGCCGAAGCGCTTGCGGGTGGGGTTGGCCTTGATCGCCGCGTAGAGTTCGCGGCCCGTCTTGCTGGAGGTTTCCATTCTTGCGGTCTTTCAAAATGTGGTGAGCAGGCGCCCCCCGCGCGGCCCTACGGAACACAGCCGTGGTGCAGGGGCCGTTGCGGCCATCCTGCCAAGGGAGGTCTAGTCCGGAATGATCATGCAGCGACCCAATTGTTCTGTCAATAGAACAATAGGAAACTCAGCGGCACCGAGAGACCGCCCGCGCCCGCAGCTGACATGGCACCCCCCCAAATGCCGCGTCTGCCCAGCCTCAGATCGGCTCGTTGCGCGCCTCTGCGGCATGCGGGTGCGACGCACCCGCGCGCTCGCCCCGCAGCTTGCGACCCATGCGCCGCAGCCACTGCTCCACGTCGTCCACATAGGTGAACACCACCGGCACCACCAGCAGGCTCAGCACCGTGGAGGTGATGAGGCCGCCGATCACCGCGATGGACATCGGCGAACGGAAACTCGGGTCGGCGGCGCCGAGGCCGATGGCGATGGGCAGCATGCCGGCGCCCATGGCGAGCGTGGTCATGATGATGGGCCGGGCGCGCTTGTGGCAGGCGTCGAGCAGCGCGTCCCAGCGGCTCATGCCGGGCACGGCGGGGTGGCCGTCGTGCGCAGGGCGGCCGCGGCGCGCCTCGATGGCGTATTCGACCAGCAGGATCGAGTTCTTCGTGGCGATGCCCATCAGCATGATCAGGCCGATGAGCGACGGCATCGAGAAGCTCTTCTGCGCCAGCAGCAGGCCGACGAAGGCGCCGCCCAGCGACAGCGGCAGCGCACAGAGAATGGTCACGGGGTGGAGGAAGTCCTTGAACAGCAGCACCAGCACGATGTAGATGCACAGCACGCCGGTCAACATGGCCAGGCCGAAGCTGGCGAACAGTTCGCCCATGACCTCGGCGTCGCCGATCTCCACCACCTTGACGCCGGGCGGCAGGCTCTGCACGGCCGGCAGCTTCTGCACCGCCGCCTTCACGTCGCCCAGCGGCAGGCCGGAGAGCTCGATCTCGAAGTTGACGTTGCGCGAGCGGTCGTAGCGGTCGATGATGGCCGGGCCGCTGGCCATCTCCAGTGCGGCCACCTGGCTCAGCATGACGGGGCCCCGCGCGCCGGGCACGGCAAGGCGTTCCAGCACGCTCAGGTCCTTGCGGGCGCTGTCTTCCAGCTTCACGACGATGGGCACCTGCCGCTGCGACAGGTTGAGCTTGGGCAGCGACACGTCGTAGTCGCCCACGGTGGCGATGCGCAGCGTCTCGCCGATGGCCGCGCTGGTCACGCCCAGGTCGGCCGCGCGGCTGAAGTCGGGCCGCACCGCGATCTCCGGCCGAACCAGGCTCGCGCTCGATGCCACGCTGCCCAGGCCCTGCACGGTGCGCAGATCCTTCTCCACGGCCAGCGCCGCGGCCTGCAGCGCCACCGGGTCTTCGCCGGTGAGCACCAGGATGTATTTCTCGCCAGAGCCGCCGAGCCCGACCTTGCTGCGGACGCCCGGCAGGGGCTCCAGCGCCGCACGGATCTGGTTCTCGATCAATTGCTTCCTCGGCCGGGCGCCGCGCGCGTCGAGCTGCAGCGTGAGCGTGGCCTTGCGGGTCTCGGAGGCGCCGGCCATGGCGAACGGATCGCCGCCGGCACTGCCGCCGCCGATGGTGGTGTAGATGCTGCTGACATGCGCCACCGCGGCCACCATGGTGCGCGCCTGTTCGGCCGCTGCACGGGTCTGCGCGAGCGTCGAGCCGGGCGGCAGCTCCAGGTAGACCTGTGTCTGCGAGTTGTCGTCGGGCGGAATGAAGCCGGTGGGCAGCAGGGGAATGAGCGCCACCGAACCGATGAAGAACAGCGTGGCCGCCACCATGGTCAGCACCCGGTGCTTCAGGCAGGCCGCCGCCCAGCGCATGTAGATGCGCAGCCAGCCGGCCTCTTTCTCGGCGGTGACGATGGGCTTGAGGATGTAGGCCGCCATCATCGGCGTGAGCACGCGCGCCACCAGCAGCGAGGCGACGACAGCCAGCGCCGCGGTCCAGCCGAACTGCTTGAAGAACTTGCCGGCGATGCCGCTCATGAACGCCGTGGGCAGGAACACCGCCACCAGCGTGAACGTGGTGGCGATCACCGCCAGGCCGATCTCGTCGGCCGCCTCCATGGCCGCCTGGTACGGCGACTTGCCCATGCGCAGATGGCGCACGATGTTCTCGACCTCGACGATGGCATCGTCCACCAGGATGCCGACCACCAGCGACAGCGCCAGCAGCGTGATCACGTTGACCGAGAACCCCAGCAGGTACATGCCGATGAAGGCCGGAATCACCGACAGCGGCAGGGCCACCGCCGACACCAGCGTCGCGCGCCAATCGCGCAGGAACAGCCACACCACCACCACGGCCAGGATCGCGCCCTCGTACAGCAGGTGCATCGAGCCGGTGTATTCCTCTTCCACCGGCTTCACGAAGTTGAAGGCCTCGGTCAGCCTGAGGTCGGGATGCTGCGCCTTCATGTCGGCCAGCGCGGCCTGCACCGCCGCACCCACCGCCACTTCACTTTCGCCGCGGCTGCGCGCCACCTCGAAGCCGACCACGGGCTTGCCGTCGAGCAACGCGGCGGAGCGCTGTTCGGCGATGGTGTCGCTCACCGTGGCCACCTGGTCGAGCCGCACATGGCGGCCGTCGGTCAGGGCCACCTGCAGGCTGGCCAGCTGCTCGGCCGACTGCAGCGTGGCCAGCGTGCGCACCGGTTGCTCGCCGATGCCGATGTCGGCACGGCCGCCGGCGCTTTCGCTCTGCACCTGGCGCAGCTGGCGCGAGATGTCGGCGGCGGTGGCGTTCAAGGCCTGCAGCTTGAGCG
>JAQGNA010000451.1 GCA_028292075.1 Rhodoferax sp.
TGACGACCAACGACGGCGAGATCGCGGTCAATTGGGCGCTCGATGGCCATGGCATCCTGATGCGGGCCGAGTGGGACATTGCCCGCTACCTGAAGAACGGTCGGCTGGTGCGGGTGCTGCCGCAATATGAAACACCCGACGCCGACATCCATGCCGTGTATCCACAGCGCCACCAGATGGCGGCGCGGGTGCGCGCGTTTGTCGAATTTTTGGCCGAAGGGCTGCGACCGTGATCGCTCTCAGGCGTACTGCACCTGCCACCACGCGGGCAGCAGCCGCCGCACTTCGGCACGGGCGAAGCGCTGGTCCATCAGCATCAGCACGCCCTGGTCCTCGGGCGTGCGGATGACGCGGCCGGCCGCCTGCACCACCTTCTGCAGACCGGGGTAGAGGTAGGCGTAGTCGTAGCCCTGGTCGAACGCCGCGTCCATGCGCTGGCGGATCTGCTCGTTCACCGGGTTGACCTGTGGCAGGCCCAGCGTGGCAATGAAGGCGCCGATGAGCCGGCTGCCCGGCAGGTCGATGCCTTCGGCGAAAGCGCCGCCCAGCACAGCGAACCCGATGCCTCGCCCGCCAGGCACGAAGCGCGCAAGGAAGGCGGCCTGCTCGCCCTCGGCCATGCGGCGCGACTGGTGCCACACCGTCACCTCGGGCGCCAGGGCCGCAAAACGCTGCGCCGCCTGCTCCAGGTAGTCGTAGCTGCTGAAAAATGCAAGGTAGTTGCCGGGTGCGGCGGCATATTGGCGGGCCATGAGCTCGGCGATGGGCTGCAGCGAGGCGGCGCGGTCGGCATAGCGGGTGGAAACCCGGCGCGACACCTGCACCGACAGCTGCGACGCCTGGAACGGCGCCGGCACATCGACCCAGGCGGTGTCGACGGGCAGGCCCAGCGTGTCCTGGTAGAAGCGTTGCGGGCTCAGGGTGGCGGAGAACAGCGTGGCCGAATGGGCGGCGGCCAACCGGGGCGCGAGGTAGGGCGCGGGCACGACGTTGCGCACGCAAAGCACGGTGGCGGCGGCGGCCGGGCGCTGTGTGTCCTTGGTGATGTCGAACAGCGAATGCGGGCCGATGCCTTCGGCCAGGCGGATGAAATGCTGTGCGTCGAACTGAAACGCCTGCAGCGAAGGCAGCACCAGCGCCGGCTGTTCGACCAGCACTTCGCCGATCGCCGATGCGGCGGCCTGCAACGCGGCCAGGAACCTGGGCGGTACGCTGTCGTGCGCGGCGTAGCCAGCCGTCTGGTCCTGGTGCATGGCCTGCCACTGGCGTTGCAACCGGTCAAGCGGCTTCTTCAGCGCCGCCGGGGCGCCCGGCCGCAGCGCGCGCAGGTCGGCCTGGTCGAGGCGGGCGGTGTACATGCCGCGCGCCCGTTCCAGCAGGTTGTGGGCCTCGTCGACCAGCAGGCTCACGCGCCACTGGTTGGCCTGGGCCAGCCCATGCAGCAGGGCACTGTGGTCGAAGTAGTAGTTGTAGTCGCCCACCACCACGTCGCTCCAGCGGGCCATTTCCTGGCTCAGGTAGTAGGGGCAGACGTCGTGGGCCAGCGCAGTCTCGCGCAAGCTGGCACGGTCGAGAAAGCCCTGGTCGATGGCCGCGGCGCGGGCCGCCGGGAGGCGGTCGTAGAAGCCGCGCGCCAGAGGGCAGGATTCGCCGTGGCAGGCCTTGTCGGGGTGTTCGCAGGTCTTGTCGCGGGCCACCAGCTCGAGCACGCGCAGGCTGGCCCCGGTGCCCAGCGCCCGCAGTGTCGTGAGTGCCAGGGCCCGGCCGGAGGTTTTGGCGGTCAGGAAGAACAACTTGTCGAGCGCCTGGCCAGGCGCGGCCTTCAACAGCGGAAACAGCGTGCCGGCCGTTTTGCCGATGCCGGTGGGCGCTTGCGCCATGAGGCAGCGGCCGGCGCGGTTGGCCTGGTATACGGCGGTGGCGAGGCCGCGTTGTCCGGCGCGGAAGTCGGGGTGCGGAAACTGCAGGGTGGTGAGGGCGGCGTCGCGCGCGGTGCGGTGCGCCACCTCCTGTTCGGCCCATGCCAGGAAGCCGTCGCAGGTGGCCTCGAAGTGCTGCCGCAGGGTGGTGGCGGTGGCGATCTCGGTCAACGTGGTTTCCTGCTGGCTGCCGATCTCGAAGTACACCAGGGCGAGGTTCACCTCGTTCAGGCCACGGGCCTGGCACAGCAGCCAGCCATAGAGCCGCAGCTGCGCCCAGTGCAGGGCCCGGTGGTTGCCCGGTTGCCGCGAAAGGTCACCACGGAAGGTCTTGATCTCCTCCAGCCGATTGGCTGCGGCGTCGTACCCGTCTGCCCGGCCCCGCACCCGCAGCTGCCGATGCCAGCCTTCGAGGCTGACCTCGGACTCGTAGCCTGGCCCGCGACGCTGCGTGACCACGCCGTGGCCGGCGATGCCTTCCTGCGCGGTCGGGCTGGGCGTGAAGCGCAGGTCGAGATCGCCGCGCTTGGCGGTAAATTCGCACAGGGCCCGCACAGCGACGGTGTAGTGGGGGGGCAGGGATGGGATGGGAGAGGAACTGGCCATGGGGCGGCCCTATTTTAGGAACTGCCCGTGCCAACTGCCGCCAACACTCCCGAGAACTCAAAGTAGCATGTTTTGAAAAAATACTACTTTAGTGCGAGTTGTGTTCATCAGTAAATGTCAGTAAAGTAGCATTTTTCTAAAAAATATTACTTTAATATCATGAAATCAACCGTGGAGATTTCTTCAGTCCTGCGCCATCAAATGAAGGCGTCTGGCATGACCCAGGCCGCATTGCGCGTGGGCGCCGGGGTGTCAGCGCGCACCCTCACCTTGTTGCTCAGCGGAAACCATGATTTCAAGTTGTCGACCCTGCTCTCGGTGGCCGACCGCCTCGGGCTTGAGCTGGTGCTGGTGCCCAAAGCCGCGGCGGCCGCATTGGCACAGCCCGGCGCACAGCAGGCCGCGGCCGTGCCCTCGCTCATCGACCTGGCGCAACAGAGTGTGGCACCACGCGGCCCCGCCGCAAGGGGCCGGCCGTGAACGTCCAGGCGCTCGACATCCACTTGGGCGACCGCCGCATCGGCGTGCTTTTTCGCTACGACATGCCGGGCGCGCCGGTGATCACACGCTTTGTCGCCGACGAAGACTTTGCGCGGCAGAGCCCACAGCCGGTCTTTGGCGCCGCGTTCCTCGCCCCCACGCCAGAGACGCAGCGGCAGCTGTGGCTCGACATCCAGGCGCCACGCTTCAATGGTCGGCATTCGGTGCGAGGCGGCTGGCTGCTGCCGGCCTGGTTTCAGAACCTGCTGCCAGAGGGCGTGTTTCGCGACCATGTCGCTGCACGGCGGGGCTGCCATCCCGAAGACCACTTCGAGATGCTCGCGGCCTGCGGGCTCGACCTGCCGGGCAACGTGTCGGCGCGCCCCGCCCACCTCGACCGCGAGGCGCTGGCCCACCTCGTCACGCAGGACAACGACGCGCTGGAGATGTCGGTGACAGCCGAGCCGATGGAGGAGGGCGTGTCGGTCTCCGGCGTGCAGCCCAAGCTGGCCGTGCTCAAGCAGGGCGACCGCTATGTCGGGCGCACGCGCACGCACGACACCCACATCATCGCCAAGCTGCCGGTGGTGGGCCGGCCGCGCCTGCCAGAGCTGGAGTACCTCTCGCTGCAACTTGCCGGCGCCGCGGGGGTCGAGGTGTGCCAGGCCAGCCTGGCGCCGTTGGCGGAACTGGCCGCCGAGCACGGCTACGACCTGGAAGACACCGACGGCCGCACCAACTTCCTGGCCGTGGTTCGCTTTGACCGCGTGCCCGGTGGCCGCGTCCACTGCGAGGATTTCGCCCAGGTACTGAATGTGATGCCCGAAGAGAAGTACACCGGCGCCAGCTACCTGTCGGTGGCCGCGGCACTGATGGCACTTCCCTCGCTCGGCGAGCCCGCGGTGCACGAACTGCTGCGCCGCCTGGCGGTGAACGAACTGCTCGGCAACCCCGACATGCATTTGAAGAACCTTGGCCTCATCTACCCCGACGGCGCCACGCCGGCCTTGTCACCAGCCTATGACATCGTCGGCTACAGCGCGTTCAGCAAGAGCACCGGCCATGCCCTGCGCATCCTGCCGGCCGAATACGATGCCGAGGTGCAGGCCGCAGTGAGGCGGCGCGCGTCGGTAGCGGGCGGAACTGCTGCGTCTGGCGCTTCTACGACCGCTGCCAGTGCTGCGACGTCTCCCGGTGCTGGCCAAAACAAGCCACGGCTGGGCCCGGTGGTGTTGCGCCTGTTCTGCCACCGCCTGGGCATTCCAGAAAAGCCGGCCACCGCCGCCGTGCGACGCTGCGTGGCCGCCGCGGTGCGCAGCTGGCCGGGCCTGATCGCCGGGTCGCAGTTGTCCGAGGGCCAGAAGGCCCGTCTTCTCGCGCATTTCATGGCGCACCCCTGGATTGGCCAGAAGGGCGTCGCTCAAGTGATGCCGCTGCCTATTTCCTGAGCAGTTGCGGCATTCCATCCTCTACTCCAACACCGGTAACACCGCCATGCACATCGCCATCCTCACCTTCGACGGGTTCAACGAACTGGATTCGCTCATCGCCTACGGCATCCTCCAGCGTGCCCGGCCGCCAGGATGGCGGGTGTCCATCGCCAGCCCGACGCCCCGTGTGCGCTCCTGGAGCGGCCTGATGCTGGACGCGCAGGCGTC
>JAQGNA010000461.1 GCA_028292075.1 Rhodoferax sp.
TGAGCAAAAGACCCAGCAACAGCGCCGCCACCGGCCCCGGCAATGCCTGTACCGCCGCCTGCAGCGCCCACGCCACCAGCGCGACGCCGCAAGCCCCGAGCGACCATGCCATGGCGCCGGCCCGGAACCGTGGCCAGTCGGCCTGTGGCGCCCGGCCATCGTCACGCGGCGCGATGCGCCTGCCGCACCAGTCGAGGTAGCGGCCCATCCAGACGACCGGATGCCAGCGGGCGCCGGGTTCGCCGAAGCACCGGTCCACCAGCATGGCGATCAGCAGCGCAGCGGTGGCCACCCAGGCACTGGCCGTGGCGCCCCATGGCCAAAACCACCATGCCGGCATCAGTCCTCGATGCCGCGCTGGGCGGGAATGCCGGCGTTGAACGCGTGCTTGATCTTCGTCATTTCGGTCACCGTGTCGGCCAGCTCGACCAGCTCGGGCGGACAGCGCCGGCCGGTGAGCACCACGTGCACTTGGCGAGGGCGCTCGCGCAGCGTCTGCAGCACCTCGTCGAGCGGCAGCCAACCGTAGATCAGCGGGTAGGTGATCTCGTCGAGCACCACCATGAAGTAGTCGCCGGACAGGATGGTCGTCCGGGCCTGGGCCCAGCCGTCACGCGCCAGCTGGCCCGATTGTTCGAGGTCCTGGCTCTTCCAGCTGAAGCCGTCGCCCAGGCCCTCGATCGGCATGCCCAATTGCTCGAACATGCGGTGCTCGCCGAAGCGCGCCGTCGGCACTTTCATGAACTGGTAGACCTTCACCTTCTTGCCACGGCCATGGGCGCGCAGGGCCAGGCCGAAGGCGGCGGTGCTCTTGCCCTTGCCCTCGCCGGTGTTGACGATGACGAGCCCCCGGCGCTCGCCTTCGGGCTTTTCATAGGGTTTGACGGTAGGAGGCGTTTCGATCTGCATGGTTTTCAATCGGCGGGAATTTCAGGCACCGCATTGTGCGGTGCAGAGAGGTGTGGCAGCGCCAGCCACTGCCCGTTCAGGCGGTGGATCCGGATGCGCTGTTCGAACACCGCCTCGAGCGAGCGGTGGGTGACAGGGTCGGCGCAAAGTCCGCAGTGGACGACACGGCCCGCCGCCAGCACGACCATGTCGTCCGCATGCAGCGCCGCCGAGATCTCGTGCAGCACGCTGACCACGGTGGTGCCGGCCCGCACCAGGCGCTGCACCAGCTCGAGCCAGTCGGCCTGGTGTGGCGGGTCGAGGTTGGCCAGCGGTTCGTCCATCAGCACGACGGAGGCCTGCACGGCCAGCACCCGGGCCAGCAGCACGCGTTGGCGTTCACCGCCCGAAAGCTCGCCCAGCACGCGGTGGCGCCAGTCCCAGGCCTGCGTGGCCCTGAGCGCCTGTTCGACGGCCGTCCGGTCGGTGGCACCGGGTGCCGCCATCCACGCCTGGTGTGGCAGCCGGCCCAGCATGGCGACGTCGTACACCGTGAGATCGTCGGCAGAGCCTTCGCCCTGCCCCAGCCAGGCCAGGCGCCGCGCCCGCAGACGTGGCGGCATGGCGGCCATCGGCTCGCCCATCAGCCGCACCGTGCCGGTGTGCGGCAACAGGCCGGCCAGGGTCTTGAGCAGGGTCGACTTGCCGGCGCCGTTCGGCCCGACGATGCTGGTCCAGCGGCCGGCGCCGATGGCCAGGTCGATGCCGTGCAACACCTCGGCCCGGCCGAGCCGCGCACGCAGGCCATGCGCCAGAAGGGCTTGGCGAACTTGGCTCACCGCATCGCTCCGCTCAGGCCACGCCGGTGCATGAGCCACAGCAGGTAGCCGCCGCCGATCAGCGCGGTGAGCACGCCCACCGGCAGCTCCTGCGGGGCCAGCAGCCAGCGGGACAGCAGGTCGGCGACCATGAGCAGCGCGCCACCCATCGCCGCCGACAGCAGCAGCAACGGCGCATGCGTGGAGCGCACCAGCGGTCGCACCAGGTGCGGCGCGGCCAGGCCGACGAAGGCGATCATGCCGGCCTGCGCAACCGCCGTCGCCGTGGCCAGCGCCAGCACGGCCACCAGGGCCGCGCGCAAGCCGGGCAGTGCCAGGCCGAGGCTTCCGGCGGTGGCCTCGCCGAGCGTCAGTCCGTCGAGCACCGGTGCCAGCCACCAGGCCGCGGCCAGGCAGGCGAGCAGAACCGCCGCCATCATCACCACGGCCTGCCAACCCAGGAAGCTGGTGCTGCCGAGCGTGAAGCCCTGCATTGATTCGAGGATGCCCGGCGCGGCCACGGTGACCAGGTCCTTGGCGGCGCCGAGCACCACGCCGACGATCACGCCGCCAAGCAGCAGGCGCAGCGTGTGGTGGGCGCCGCGTGCCAGGCCGAGGGTCAGCGCGACGGCCGTCACCGCGCCCACGAAGGCAGCGCCGGTGATGCCGATCTGCAGCCACCAGCCGCCCGCCGCCGCCAGCGCCCCGCCCTGCGGCCGACCGGCGGCCAGCAGCGCCAGCGCCGCGCCGAGCGAGGCGCCGGAGCCGCTGCCCAGCAGGTAGGGATCGGCCAGCGGGTTGCGAAACAGGCCCTGCGCCACCGCGCCGGCCAGGCCCAGCAAGGCGCCGGTGACCCAGGCGCCGGCCGTGCGCGGCAGGCGGATGTCCCAGACGATCCGCCAGGCCACCGGGTCGTCGCGCATGGCGGCCAGGCTGTCGATGCCGGTGCTGCCGATGGCCACCCCCAGCAACAGCAGCAACACCGCCAGCACCAGCAGTGCGCCGCCGACCAGGCGCACGCGCCGGCGCGCCGCCACGGTGGGCAAACTGGCGGAAGCGGTGTGCGTGGCCGACACGTTGGCGGTCATGGCTCAGGGTGCCTTGTCGGCCAGGCAGCGGGCCATGATGCGGGCGGCCTCGGCCATGCGCGGACCGGGCCGCACCAGCACGTCGGATTCTTCCGTGTCGAACACGCAGAGGTGCTGCCCGCGGATCGCGCGCAGGCTGGCCCAGCCGGGGTACGGCACCATGGTCTGCATGCTGCGGTTGCCGATCATGATGAGGTCGGGGTCGGCGCGCACCACGTACTCGGGATTGAGCCGCGGAAACGGGCCGAGCGATGGCGGCACCACGTTGCGCGCGCTCAGCCGCGCCAAGGTCTCACCGATGAACGAGGTGGCGCCGGCCGCATACGGACCGCGGCTCACCTCGAAATAAACCCTCGCCCCGCGCGCACGGGCCGGCAGAGCCTGGGCGGCGGCGTTCACGCTGGCGTCGATGACGCGCCACAGGCGGTCGGCGCCGTCCACATCCGGCACTTCCAGCAGCCGGCCGAGGCTCTGCAGCACCCGCCGGACGTCGGCATGGGTCTTGGGTTCGAGCGCCAGCACCTTGACACCCAGCGCTTCGAGCCGGTCGCTCGCCCGGGAAGACGTGGCCAGCAGCACCACGTCGGGCCGCAACGCGACGATGGCTTCGATGTTCGGGTCGATGCCGCCGCCCAGCTGCGGCAGGGCGCGGACACTGGCGGGGTGGTTGGAGAAGCGGTCCACGCCCACCAGCCGGCCGCACTGCGACAGCGCGCAGACGCTTTCGGTTAGGGAGGGCAGCAGGCTCACAATGCGTTGCGGCGACCTGGCGAACGACACCACGCGACCCCGCGCATCGGTCACGTCGATCGTTTGTGCCGCGGTGGCCGGGCTGCCCATACCTGCGCACAGCCACAGCAGGCCCAGGACCGGAACGTGTCGGCGCAGCAGTTCAATCAGGCGCGTCATGGGCTTCGTCTTTCAGTGTCAGCGGCAAGCCGGCGGCCATCAGCGTGACGCGCGGGCAGGCCTGCGCCAGCGCCTGGTTCAGGCGACCAAGGGCGTCGACAAACGCCCGCACATCGCGGCCCATGGGGATCACGCCGAGGCCGATCTCGTTGCTGACCAGCACCACCGGCCCTGGCGCTGCCCGCACTGCGGCGGCGAGCCCGGCGACCGCGGCTGCCGCAGCCTCGTCGGAGGTGGCCGGTGGCGCGGCCGGCATCAGCAGATTGGTGAGCCAGAGCGTGAGGCAGTCGACCACCAGCAGCGTGTCGTGACGGCTGTGCCGCGCCACGGCTTGCGCCAGGGCGCGCGGCTCTTCGAGCGTGGCCAGGCCGGGCACGCGTTCGGCCCGGTCGACGCGGTGGCGGGCGATGCGCGCGGCCATCTCGTCGTCCCAGGCTTCGGCCGTGGCGATCAGCAGCGCGCGGTGCGCCGGGTCGGCCTGGAGCCAGGCACGGGCCTTGAGTTCGGCATGCCGCGACTTGCCGCTTTTCTGGCCGCCGAGGATCAGTTCACTGGGTGGCATGGGAGGCCTGGTCATGCGGGAATGCGGTGATGAAGGATACGGTCATGGGAGGTCGCGCGCGCCCGCGCCGAACAGGCGTGCCACCAGCCGCGGCGCCGAAGGGAACCACGCATGGAAATAGCTGGCCCTGAGCGCGCCCATGGCGTAGACCGCCTCGCCCTGCCCGGCCAGCGGCGCCACGTCGGGCCGGGTGCTGCGGGCCACCGGCACGAGTGCGGTCTCGCAGGTCGAATAATGGAAGGTGTGGCCGCGCAACACCTCGCCCTGCATGGCCAGCTGTTGCGGCCCCAGCGCCGCCAGTCGCTTGCCGACCCGCACCGTGCCGGGCAGCAGGCCCCACATGCGGTGGCTTTCGCCCTGCGCCGTGTGCAAGTCATCGAAGAGAGACATCATGCCGCCGCATTCGGCCCACACCGGTTGCCCGGCCGCCACATGCGCGGCCAGCGCATCGCGCAGCGCCGTGTTGCGGGCCAGGGCGGCTGCATGCAGTTCCGGGTAGCCGCCAGGCAGCCATACGGCATCGCAGGGCGGAAGCGCTTCGCCGGCCAGCGGCGAGAAGAACACCAGGGTGGCGCCGAGCGCGCGCAGGCAATCGAGATTGGCGGCATAGATGAAGCAGAAGGCGGCGTCGCGCGCGATGGCCACCGTGCGGCCCTGGAGCGGGAGCGAGGCGGGGTTTGCGTCGGGCGGCAAGGCCAAGGCTGCGCCGCCGAAGTCCACCTCCCATTCGCGCAGCGCCTCGGCCGTCATGCGTCCGAGCGGCGTTTCGGCGAGCGCGTCGGCAGCGGCGTCGAGCCGGGCCGAGGCGTCGGCCACCTCGGCCGCCGCCACCAGGCCCAGGTGCCGCTCGGGCAGGCTGAGCGCGGGGTTGCGCAGCAAGGCGCCGCGCCAGGCGG
>JAQGNA010000470.1 GCA_028292075.1 Rhodoferax sp.
CTGGTCCCGGGAGCGACCCGTTTGGCTCGTCGTTCCGCGTCGGCCGCCAGCTCAGCAAGGCGCCACCGACCAGAAACGCCGCAATCCACACGCTGCTCATGTAGTTCAGCGTCATGGCGGTGGCGAGTGGCAGGTGGGCGATGGCGTAGAACCAGGCGGTCAGCGAGAACACCCCGATGGTGCTGCGCCAGGCATGCATTCCCGGGTAGCGCGTGGCCAGGCGAATGCCCTGTGATCTGGCCAGCAGGGCCATGAAGGCCACGCCGATCACGCCGCGGTAGAAGACCAGTTCGGCCGGATTGAAGCTGGCCGACCCGTACTTGACACACACCCCCATGGTCGCGAAGAAGAACGCGGCCAGCACCATCCATAACGCCTGCATGCGGGAAACTTTCGAAAACAGAAAAACGTGGTGAGGGGCTGATCCGCCGAAGCGCGAACGCCGGCGGATGTGAAGCGACCGCCGAGCTCGCGCCGAGGTGGTGTTAAGGACCAGAGCTGTGCACCTGTACCGCCAGGACCGCAGGCGCCAGGTCGCCGCGCGCAGCAGCTCCAATCACATCCGGCGGCGGTACCACTCGTGGAAATGCTGCATGCCGTCTTCCATCGGGCTCTGGTAGGGGCCGACCTCGTTGTCGCCGCGCTGCATCAGGGCCTTGCGGCCGGCGTCCATGCGCAGGGCGATCTCGTCGTCTTCGACGCAGGTCTCCATGTAGGCCGCCTGTTGCGATTCCACGAACTCGCGCTCGAACGCGGCGATCTCCTCGGGGTAGTAGAACTCCACCATGTTGAGCGTCTTCTGCGGCCCGATGGGGTGCAGGGTCGACACGGTCAACACGTGGGGATACCACTCCACCATGATGTGCGGATAGTAGGTGAGCCAGATCGCACCGTGCTTGGGCGGCTGGCCTTCGCGGTACTGAAGCAGGGCGTTCTGCCAGCGCTCGTACGCCGGACTGCCGGCCTTGCCCAGGCGGTTGGCCACGCCCACGGTCTGCACCGAATAATGTTCCTTGAACTCCCAGCGCAGGTCGTCGCAGGTGACGAAGCTGCCCAGGCCCGGGTGGAACGGGCCGACGTGGTAATCCTCGAGGTACACCTCGATGAAGGTCTTCCAGTTGTAGTTGCACTCATGCAGTTCGACCCGGTCGAGCACGTGGCCGCTGAAGTCGAGGTCGGCCCGCGGGCCCATGTGCGCCAGCTGGCTCGACACGTCGCAGGCGCCCGCCTCGGTGCCGGCTTCGAACAATAGGCCGTTCCACGACTGGAGCGGGTAGTTGTTCAGATTGAGGCAGGGGTCCTGCGCAAAATGAGGTGCGCCGATGAGGTGCCCCGCCGGTCCGTTGCCATGGCTGCCGCTGTAGGTCCAGCGGTGCAGCGGGCAGACGATGTTGCCCCCGGCACTGCCGGGCGCGGTGCTGTTCAGCGACCCGCGACCCTTGAGCATGACAGCCTGCCGGTGGCGGCAGACGTTCGACACCAGTTCAACCCCGTTCGGCGTTCGCACCAGCGCGCGGCCCTCGCCCTCTTGCGGCAGTGCGTGGTAGTCGCCCAGGTGGGGCACGGCAAGTTCATGCCCGACATAGCGTGGCCCTCGCTGGAAGAGGGTTGTCAACTCGCGCTGGAACAGCGCTTCATCGAAATAGCTTGAAACTGGTAGTTGGCTTGCGGCCTGCTGCAGTTGAAGACTTAAATCAGACATGGGATGTCCTGACCTAGAGACTCCCCCTATGAAGGGGCAGGTGTAGGCGCGTGATCGCGCGGGAAGGATGAACCGGCCGAACCGGTGAGACAAGCCGGCAAGCTGCCGGTGGGGGAGGGGCGATTGTAGCCCCCGGGCCCCGTGCGTGCAGGGGGTGGGGGGGCCTGCACAGCTGTGACAAGACTGTTACCTCGTCAAACCCCTAAAATCGTCCCCTTTCTCATCGTTTGCAAGTTTGCACCGCCCCCATGCCCAAGGCCGCTTCTCTCCCCGTATCCCCGGACGCCGCACCCGCGCTCTCGCCCGTTCCAGCCAGCTTCGAGGCGGCGCAGGAAGAGCTCGAGCGCCTGGTGAGCCAGCTCGAGTCTGGGCAGATGCCGCTGGCCGAGCTGCTGACGGGTTACCAGCGCGGTGCCGAGCTGCTGAGATTCTGCCGTGACCGGCTGCAGGCCGTGGAAGAGCAGATCAAGGTGCTCGACCAGGGCTCCCTGAAGCCTTGGGGCCAGGAATGAGCGCTGTCCTGGACGCACCGGTTTTCGACCTGCGCGGCTGGAGCGCGAGCCGGCTCGACCAGGTCGAGCATGCACTCACCTGCTGGGTCGCCGCCGACGTGCCCGACGGCCACCATCATCCGGCCCGCGATGCGTTGGGCCACGACGCCCATGTGCTGGGCCACGAAGCCCCGGCCGCCCTGCGCGAGGCCATGCGCTATGCCGTGCTCGATGGCGGCAAGCGCTTGAGGCCCCTGCTGGTGCTGGCCGCACGCGAGGCGGTGCGCGCGCACGAGCCCGACGCCGTGCATGCCGGGCTCGAC
>JAQGNA010000471.1 GCA_028292075.1 Rhodoferax sp.
TCAGCCAGCGCGTGCCGAAGGTGGGCAGCACCGCCAGGTTCAACAGGCCACCGCCCGAGAAAGACATCACCTTCTGCGTTGCCGCCGACAACTGTTGCAGCGCCGCCCGCACGTCCGCCGCATACACCCGGCCGGCGTCCGTCAGCACGATGCGCTGGCGCACCCGGTGGAACAGCGCCATGCCCAGCTGTGCCTCGAGCTGGCGAATCTGCCGCGACACCGCGCCCTGCGTGAAGTGCAGTTCGTCGGCCGCCCGCGAAATGCTGGTGTGGCGTGCCGCCGCCTCGAAAGCGAGCAGGTCGGCCACCGGCGGAAGAAAGGTCTTGCGGAACATCTCATGCACCTTGGGAATGAAGTGGGTCAACCATACCAAAGCCCGTATGCGGCGCTTTTACCCTGGTATCCACGTAAGGGTTAACGTGGATCCAAGCCTCGGATCATTCCCGAACGGCATCATCTGGTGCCGAAATTTCGATATCCATGCGCCCCTGTTTGGCCGACATTGAAGCCTGTCGCACCTTCGTACCCACTTGAACACCATGTCCCAAGACCGATCCCCTGCCCATGACCGCGCACCGAACCTCTCGGCCGAGGTCGACCAACTGCTGCAGCGCCTGGGCGTCCCCCCGGCCGCCTACCGCGGTGGCGACCTGCCAGTGCGCTCGCCCATCACCGGCGAAACCATCGGCGCCGTGTCCCAGACCTCGCCTGGTGCGGCAACAGAGGCCATCGGCCGCGCCCATGCCGCCTACCAGGCCTGGCGCAACGTGCCCGCTCCACGCCGCGGCGAACTGGTCCGCCTGCTCGGCGAAGAGCTGCGCGCAGCCAAGGCCGACCTGGGCCGGCTGGTCACCATCGAGGCCGGCAAGATCCCGAGCGAGGGCGCGGGCGAGGTGCAGGAGATGATCGACATCTGCGACTTCGCGGTCGGCCTGTCGCGCCAGCTCTATGGCCTGACCATCGCCACCGAACGCGCCGAGCACCGCATGATGGAAACCTGGCATCCGCTGGGCGTGGTCGGCGTGATCTCGGCCTTCAACTTCCCGGTGGCGGTGTGGTCGTGGAACGCCGCGCTGGCCCTGGTCTGCGGCGACTCGGTGGTGTGGAAGCCGTCCGAGAAGACCCCGCTCACCGCACTCGCCACCCATGCCATCGCCCAGCGCGCCATCGCCCGCTTCGGCGACGCGCCCGAAGGCCTGCTGGCGCTGTTGATCGGCCAGCGGGACCTCGGCGAGATGCTGGTGGACGACCACCGCGTGCCCGTGCTCTCGGCCACTGGCTCCACCGCCATGGGCCGTGCCGTGGCGCCCCGGCTGGCGGCGCGCTTCGCCCGTGCCATTCTGGAGCTGGGCGGCAACAACGCCGCCATCGTCACGCCCTCGGCCGACCTCGACCTCACGCTGCGCGCCATCGCCTTCGCGGCCATGGGCACGGCCGGCCAGCGCTGCACCACGCTGCGCCGCCTGTTCGTGCACGCCAGCATCTACGACACGCTGGTGCCGCAGCTTGCCAAGGTGTACGCCAGCGTGAAGGTGGGCAACCCGCTGCAGCCCGGCACCCTGGTCGGCCCGCTGATCGACCGCGCCGCGTTCGACGGCATGCAGAAGGCCCTGGCGGAAAGCCGCGACGCCGGCGCCACCGTGCACGGCGGCCAGCGCGTGGACGGCATTGCGGGCGGGCAAGGTGGCGAGGCCTACTACGTGCGCCCGGCGCTCGTCGAGTTGAAGGCCCACGCCGGCCCGGTGCTGCGCGAGACCTTCGCGCCCATCCTGTACGTGGTGCGCTATGAAGCGTTCGACGACGCGATGGCCTGGCACAACGAAGTCGGTGCCGGCCTGTCGTCGTCGATCTTCACGCTGAACATGCGCGAGGCCGAGCGCTTCATGTCGAGCGCGGGCTCCGACTGCGGCATCGCCAACGTGAACATCGGCCCGAGCGGCGCGGAGATCGGCGGTGCGTTCGGCGGCGAGAAGGAAACCGGTGGCGGCCGCGAAGCCGGCTCCGACAGCTGGAAGGCCTACATGCGCCGCGCCACCAACACCATCAACTACGCAACCACGCTGTTGCTCGCGCAGGGCGTGAGCTTCGACATCTGACACCCCGAGACCGCAGCGGCGGCTGCCCCGGCCCTTTTTTTCACCCACTGGAGACATCGATGAATAAAAATACGAAACGACTGTTGACCGTCGCACTCACGGCGGCCATGGCAGTTGCCGGGCTCGCCGCCCATGCCGGGGAAACGCTCACCCGCGTCACGAAGAGCGGGAAGATGGTGGTCGCCACCAGCGGCAAATGGCCGCCGCAGGCTTTTCTGAACGACAAGCAGGAGTTCGACGGTTTCGATATCGACGTGGCAAAGGAACTGGGCCGCCGCCTGGGGCTGAAAGTTGCTTTCGAGACGCCTGACTTCAGCCTGATGACCGGGGGCCACTGGCGCGGTCGCTGGGACATTTCGGTGCTGTCGGTCACGCCCACCAAGGCACGGGCCAAGTTGCTCGATTTTCCGGCGCTCTACTACTTCAGCCCCTATGTGTTTGCCGTGCACAGCAGTTCCAAGGCCGTCACGCGCAACGATCTGAATGGCAAGGTCATCGGCGTCGAAGGCGGCACCACCTCCGAGGACTACATCGGCAACCACCTGGAGATCGATGCGCCCGGCGTGCCCGCGTTCAAGTACATGACGCAGAAGCCGAAGGAGGTCAAGACCTATGTCGACTCGATGCTGCCGTTCGACGACCTGCGCCTGGGCGACGGCGTGCGGCTCGACGCCATCATCACGCCCGAGCAGACCGCCCTGAGCGCCATCAAGAACGGCTACCCGGTGAAGATTTTGGCCAACGACTACGCTTTCCAGGAGCCGCTGGCCATCGTCACCGACAAGGGCGACGCCGAGTGGAACCAGAAGATCGGCGACACCATGAAGGCCATGAAGCAGGACGGCACCATGACCAAGATCAGCATGAAGTGGTTCGAGAGGG
>JAQGNA010000489.1 GCA_028292075.1 Rhodoferax sp.
CAGCGCATGCACCAGGCTCGAGGCGGCGAGACCCGGCCCGTATGACACGGCGAACGGCAGCAGGAAGGCCAGAGACCAGGCAGCGGCGACCTTGCCGAAGTGGTGGTGCCAGAAGGCCGGGGTCAAAAGCGGGCAAAGTGCGATCGACAGCAGGATGCCGGCAAAGGGCAGGCCCCACCAGGCCGACAACTGATCGCCCGGCACTTCGGCCGCCATGGCCAGCCCGGGTGCCGAAAGGCACAGGGCCAGCACCAGGCCAGGCACAACGGCCCCGCGCAAGCCTCTGGCCGACCGCGTGGGGGCAGGCGTCACCGACTGCCCATCGATCTTTGTGCCGAAACTGCAGTCGGGTCCGCTGGAGAAGCGGCTGGAGATGCAGATGGGGAGGTCGAGGGGCACGTCAGCGGGTCCCTTCATACCGGGCTGGCAATGTCGAACACCTGGCGCAGATAGGCCAGGTACTTCTCGTCCTCGCACATGTTCTTGGACGGCGTGTCAGACAGCTTGGCCACCGGCTGGCCGTTGCAGCGCACCATCTTGATGACGATCTGCAGCGGCACATGCGCTGGCGGATCACCCATGTCGTTGGTCAGGTTGGTGCCGATGCCAAAGGCCAGCAGGCAGCGGCCCTGGAACTGGCGGTACAGCTCGATGGTGCGCGGCACGGTCAGGCCGTCGCTGAAGATCAGGGTCTTGGTGAGCGGGTCGACGCGGTTCTTGCGGTAATGCGCGATCAGGCGCTCGCCCCACTGGAACGGGTCACCGCTGTCGTGGCGGGCGCCGTCGAACAGCTTGCAGAAGTACATGTCGAAGTCGCGCAGAAAGGCGTCCATGCCGTAGACGTCGCTCAGCGCGATGCCCAGGTCGCCGCGGTATTCCTTGGCCCACGATTCGAAGCCGAACACCTGGCTGTCGCGCAGCCGTGGGCCGAGCGCCTGGCAGGCCTGCAGGTACTCATGGGCCATGGTGCCCAGCGGCGTAAGGCCGAGCTTCATGGCGAACAACACGTTGCTGGTGCCGGCGAACTGCCCCTGCGCACCAGCGCCGAGCTTGGCCACCAGCACGCGCAGCACCTCTTCATGCCAGGCCTTGCTGAAGCGCCGCCGGGTGCCGTAGTCGGCGATCTTCAGCTCGCTCAGGCCTTCCACCTGCAGTTGGCCGATCTTGGTGTCGAGGCGCCGCCGGCCTTCGATGAAGTCGGGCACCTTCTGGGTGTTGCGGAAGTACACCTCGTTGATGATCGCCAGCACCGGAATCTCGAACAGGATGGTGTGCAGCCACGGCCCCTTGATCGAGATCTCGATCTCGCCCGACGGCAACGGTGTGACGGTGATGTACTTCTCGTTGAGCCGGAAGATGCCCAGAAAGTCGATGAAGTCGCTCTTGATGAAGCGCATCGACCTCAAGTAGTTGAGCTCGGCGTCCTGGAACTGCAGGCTGCAGAGCGAACGGATCTCGTCGCGGATCTCGCTCGCGTAGGGCGCCAGTTGCGCGCCGGGGTTGCGGCACTTGAACCTGTATTCGACCTGGGCGCCGGGGAACTGATGCAGCACCACCTGCATCATGGTGAACTTGTAGAGGTCGGTGTCGAGCAGGCTGGTGATGATCATGGTGAAGCGGGCCCGCGCTCCGCTTGTCCATTGCGGTAGGCAGGTGACCCTGTTGAATGAACCGTCATTGTGGCATTGCCCGGCTTTCCGCCTCGGCAGCCGCAACGGGCGGTGCTGGATCTTCGCCGCGCTGCACCGCAACACGACAGTGTCGGCTTAAGACTACGCCCTGCGCCCGGCGTGTCCTACCGATCCCGGCCGCGCGCTTGCCTACAGTGGGCACACGCCGAAAGCAGAAGTCTCCAGACGATGCGGACGGCGCGGTACCACCGTCAGAAAAAAGGAGATCGACATGAACAACGACCGCATGCAGGGCAACTGGACGGAATTCAAAGGCAAGCTCAAGGAACAGTGGGGCAAGCTGACCGACGACGACCTGGACGTCGTGCAGGGCCAGCGTGAACAGCTGCTGGGCCGCCTCCAGGAACGCCATGGCTACACCAAGGAAGTCGCACACCACGAAGTGCTTGCCTGGGAAAAGAAAAACCCAAGCTTCTTCTTCGAAAAGTCTTGAACATTCGCCCCCCCTTTTTGACTCTCCAACGCTCCCAACGATAAGAAAGAAACATCATGAACAACATTTCTAAAAACACCCGCATGACCATGCTTGCCATCGCCATGTCCCTCGGCTGCGCAACCGGCGCCATGGCCATGACGTCGGCAGAGCACAAGGCTCAGAACAGCCGCATCGAAGCCGATTACAAGGCCGCCCGCGACAAGTGCGGTTCGCTCAGCGCCAATGCCAAGGACATCTGCATGTCCGAAGCCAAGGGCGCCGAGAAGGTTGCCAAGGCCGAACTGGCTGTTCAGTACAAGCCAAGCGCCAAGAACGATGTCAAGGTGCGTGAAGCGAAGGCTGATGCAGCGTACGACACCGCCAAGGAAAAGTGCGACGACCAGACCGGCAATGCAAAGGACGTCTGCGTGAAGGATGCCAAGGCAGCCCACACCTCCGCCCTGGGCGCCGCCAAGGTGGCAGACGCCGGCATGAGCAAGACCAATGGTGCCAACGCCAAGACCGCCAAGGTCGCGGAAGCCCGCCAGGAGGCTACGGCCGACACGCGCAAGGCCCAGTACGCTGCGGCCAAGGAGCGTTGCGATGCCATGTCGGGCAATGCGAAGGACGCCTGCGTCGCCGACGCGAAGACCAAGTACGGCATGTGATGAACCGATGGCTTCGGCCATCCGTCACACCATCGGCGCGCCTCCGGGCGACCGACACGATTGAAGGTTGAAGGGCGAAAGCCGCTAACCGTCCAGCGCCGCAAGGCCTGGACGGTCTTTTTTTGCCTCATCGACCGGCAGGGGCAGAGGCCGGGTGAGTGCCATGAGCACCTGCCGCAATGCTTCAGGCAACGGCGTGGGCTGTCGAGTCTCGCGGTCCACATAGACATGGACAAAATGCCCTTGCGCCGCGGCCCTGGGCGAGCCCTCGGCAAACAGGCCGATCTCGTAGCGCACGCTCGACTGCCCCAGCTTCGCCACCCGCAGGCCCGCCTCCACCGTCTGCGGGAAAGCCAGCGGCGCAAAATAGTTGCACTGGGTTTCGATGACAAGCCCGATCACTGGGCCACTCTGAATGTCGAGTACGCCCTGCTCGATCAGATGGCTGTTGACCAGCGTGTCGAACCAGCTGTAGTAGACGACGTTGTTGACATGGCCGTAGGCGTCGTTGTCGGCCCATCGGGTGCCGATGCGGCGAAACACCGGGTACGCCGTCCGCAACTCGGGCTGCAGGCGCTCGGCTTTGGCCGGCACAGTGGGTTTGGATTCACCAACGGATGACATCATGCGGCCAGATTCTGCCAGCGCCGCCAGGCCTGCAGCGCAGCATGGTAGGTGTGGATCTGCACCTGCACGGTTTCCTCGATGCGGACACCGTAGCCCCCCGCCATGGCAAAAGCCAGGGGCAGGCGCCGGTCGAAAGCCCAGGCGAAGACCTTTTCGTCGCGGGCAGCCAGGCCGCCGAAGCTCAGCTTGAGCCGGCCGAGGCGGTCACCCATGAACGGGTCCGCGCCGGCCAGGTAGATGAGCGCGTCTGGCTCGAAGCGCTGGTCGAGTTTGGTCAGCGCCTGGTCGAGCGCCCGGTGATAGGCCGCGTCGTCGCAGCCATCGGGCAGTTCGACGTCGAGATCGCTCCTTTCCTTCTGAAAAGGAAAATTGCGCGCCCCATGCAGCGACAAAGTAAACACTGAAGGGTCATCCTCGAAGATGGAAGCCGTGCCATTGCCTTGGTGTACATCGAGGTCGATCACGGCCACCCGCAGCGGCTGCCGGTGCTGCCGTCCCCATTCGGCTTGCATCAGGCGGGCGGCCACCGCCGCGTCGTTGAACACGCAAAACCCGCCGCCGCGGTCGGCATGGGCATGGTGCGTGCCGCCGGCCAGGTTGGCCGCCACCCCACCGCCCTGCAGCGCATGGCGCAAGGCCGCCACGGTGGCGCCGGCCGACCGGCGCGAGCGTTCCACCATCGCATCGCTCCATGGGAAGCCGATGTCGCGCATCATTTTGGGATGCGATGTCTGGATGCTGCCGTCGGCCAGCGCCTGGACATAGGAAGGCGCGTGGGCCAGGGCCAGTTCGCCGTCACTGGCGCGGGATGCTTCGAGCAACTGCACTTCGGGAAGCTCGACGCACACCCGATCGCGCAGCATGCGGTACTTCTGCATCGGAAAGCGATGGCCCTCTGGCAGTGGCAAAACGAAGTGATCGGAGTAGTACGCGCGCATGGGGAATTGTGTCGTGGCGCAAGATGGCGGGAAATTAGGAGGCGTGCCCTAATATGTTGCAGCGCAGCAAAAAAGGGTTGCAAGCGCTGGCACCGTCTCTATAATTCGATCCATGCTGCACTGCAACATGACCGGAGTCTCCGGCAAAGAACAGTAGGAGCAGACTTCTTGGTTCCCTCTTTTTTATTGACTGGAGATATTGATATGTTGACCGCAGAACAAATTTTGGCTTCCCACAAAGCAACCATGGAAACCCTGTTTGGCTTGACCAGCAAGGCTTTCGAAGGCGTGGAAAAGCTTGTCGAACTGAACGTGACCGCCTCCAAGGCCGCACTGACCGAAGCCGCAACGCATTCCCAGGCCGTCCTGAGCGTCAAGGATGCCCAGGAACTGTTGGCTCTGCAAGCCAGCATGCTGCAGCCCCTGGCTGAGAAGACCGCTGCTTACAGCCGTCACCTGTATGACATCGCCCAAGGCACCGGTACCGAATTCACCAAGGCCATCGAGCAGCAAGCTTCCGACGCTCAGAAGAAGATCGCCGGAATGGTCGACAGCGCCGTCAAGAACGCACCGGCTGGCTCCGAGTCCGCCGTTGCCGTGATGAAGAGCGCCATGACCACCGCCAACAACGCTTTCGAATCCGTGCAGAAGGCTGTCAAGCAAGCTTCCGACGTTGCCGAAGCCAACTTCAAGGCTGTGGCCGCTACCGCCGTCAATGCCGGCGCTGCTGCTGCCCCCAAGAAGCGTTAATTCGGCTTTGACTCACGAGCTCCGAGTTTTCAGAGAGTCTCCTCGGGTCCCTTCGTAGCTTCAGGGCTCAGGGATCCTTGCAGGGCCCCGTCGCAAGACGGGGCCTTTTTTTACGTCTGCACTTCCGGGGAACGCATCCCCATCGCTATTTCCTTTTGGCTTCCATCGCCGCTCGCATTGCCGGCAGCGCCGCACGCATGGCAAGCCGCCCGGCCTCGATGGAGCGCAAGCGCGCATTGAAGTCGGCGCTTTGGACGCCTTTCAGCTCCGGTCGAACGACGACGTCGGCGTCACGCAGTTCGTAGCCGTTGATCGTTTTGCCCATGATCGCGAACGTCTGCAGCAGGATCTGCAGCGTGTCGCCGGCCAGGTTGCCTTCGGGAGGGCTCGAGATGTCCACCGCCACCACCAGTTCCGCGCCCATCTGTCGCGCGAACCGCACCGGTACCGGCGACACCAGCCCGCCGTCTACATATTCGTGGCCGGAAATCTTCACCGGCATGAAGACTGCGGGCACTGCGCTGGAGGCGCGCACCGCGGTGCCGGTGTCGCCTCGCTGAAACAGCACGCCCTGTCCGCTGTTGAGGTCGGTTGCGACGATGCCGAGCGGCAGCGGCATGTCCTGGATCAGCTTGCCGCCGAGCTGGGCGTTGACATAACGGGCCAGCGCCTCGCCGCGCAGCATGCCGCGGCTGAAGATGGGCAGCGTCCAGTCGGTGAATGCGGCCTCTTCCATGGTCTGGGCCACCTGCAGCATCTGCGCGCTGTTCTTGCCGCTGGCATAGAGCGCCGCGACAAGGCTGCCGGCCGAGGTGCCCACCACGAGGTCGGGACGAATGCCGGCTTCTTCGAGCACCTGGATCACGCCGACATGGGCGAACCCGCGGGCGGCACCGCCGCCCAGCGCCAGGCCGATCCGCGGCAGACGCGGCGCCGCGCTTGGTATCGCCACCGGAGGAACGGCAGGGGCGGTGATGGGCGGCGCCGACGTGCAAGCGGCCAGCACCATGGCGGCCAGACCGGCCAACAAGGCACGGCATAGGTTTCTGAGGCGAGATGAGGCTGACGTTGCGAGCTGGAAGCGCATGAAAGCAAAACAGTGGGAAGCGATGTTCATGGGCACGGAGGTGGGGGGTGGGGAAAAACGGGGCGCGGCAAGCGGCCACCGCCATTCTCTCCCGGTCGAGCAAGGCC
>JAQGNA010000495.1 GCA_028292075.1 Rhodoferax sp.
GCCAAGGCGCTTCGCGGCGGCGACTTCTTCCTGCTGAGCTACTCGGGCCATGGCGGCCAGGTGCGCGACGTCAGTGGCGACGAGCCGGACAAACAGGACGAGACCTGGTGCCTGTTCGACGGACAACTCATCGACGACGAGCTGTACCTCGAACTGAGCCGCTTTCGGGCCGGCGTGCGGGTGCTGGTGGTTTCCGACAGCTGCCACAGCGGCTCGGTGACGCGCCAGTTGCCGCCGCAGCTGGAGACCGTGCCACACCAGCGGCCCAAGCTGATGCCGCCGGCGGTGTCCATGCGGGTCTACCGCGAGCACCAGGCGTTCTACGACAAACTGCAGACCGACATGGCGCGGGCGGCGCCCAAGCCGGCGATCGACCCCGATACGGCGCTGTCCAACGTGGCGGTCAGCGGCCGCCTGACGGCCATCGTCGGCGATTTCCAGCCGGCGGTGCTGCTGGTCTCGGGTTGCCAGGACAACCAGACATCGATGGACGGCGACCACAACGGCGCCTTCACCGAACAACTGCTCAAGGTGTGGAACAACGGCGCCTTCACCGGCGGGTATGCGCTGTTCCATGCGCGCATCAAGGCGCTGCTGCCGCCGACCCAGTCGCCCAACCTGTTCGCCCTTGGCGATGCCGCCGCCTTCCTGAAACAGACGCCGTTCACGACGGAGGCGCCCGCCGCCAGAATGGCTGCCTGAGCGTCATTGTTCCGCCCCACCCGGACCGAGCCCCGGCGCACCAAAGCCAGAGGAGAACCGCATGGCCAGCCGCGCAGAAGACATCATCTTCACCGTGCCGGGCGAGACATCGCAGGCGACCCCGGCGAGCAAGGCCACCAAGCCCAGCACGACCGGCACGACCGGTCGGGGCCTGGCGCCGGCCGATGCGCGCGGCAAGGTCGTCACTTCAGTGCGGCTCGGGACGAAGCGGGGCCGTGCCGCCCCGGTGCGGGTCGCCGCCCGCCCGGGCCGCGACGTGGTGGTCCTGCGCATCGCGCAGGGCCCGACGCTGGTGCTGCATCCCGAGGACGCGCGCGACCTGATGCTGGCCCAGTCCAGCGGGCCGGTGAGCGGCGCCACCACCAGGCGCCCGGTCGACGAGATCGCCGTGCCCGCGCAGCTGCAGTGGCCCAGGCACGACACGCCTGCATCGCGCGGCTGGGCCGGCCAGGCGGTGCTCGACAGTTTCGAGGTCGTGACCGGGCTGTTCAAGGACACGGCCGTCACCCTGGCCACCGCGGCCATCACCCGCCGGCTCGATGGCCAGGTGGCGCCAGGCCTCTACGCCCTGCCCCGGACCGCCCTGCCCGCGTCGCTGAAAGAAGCCGGAAAACGCTGCCTGCAGCCGATGCCGCCGGCCGCAGGCCCGCTGCTGGTGCTGCTCCACGGCACCTTCGTCGACACGCCCGGCACCTTCGGCCTGCTCTGGACGCGTCAACCGGCCCTGGTGGCCGCCCTGTTCGCGCACTACGGCGAGCGCGTCTACGGCTACGACCATGCGACGCTCGGCACCGGCCCCATCGCCAATGCGCTGGCGTTGGCGCAAGCCCTGCCGACCGGGGCCCGCCTGCACCTGCTGGCGCATTCGCGTGGCGGGCTGGTCGGCGAGATCCTGGCACGCGCCTGTGCGCCGGCGCCGCTGACCGACGGCGAGCTGGCCTGCTTTGCCGACCCGGCGCACCACGGCCAGCGCGACGACCTGTTGGCGCTGGTCCGCGTCGCGCGCGAAAAGCGGCTGGCGGTGGAACGGCTGGTGCGCGTGGGCTGCCCGGTGCGCGGCACCATGCTGGCGTCGCGGCGGCTCGACGCCTACCTGTCGGTCATCAAGTGGGGACTTGAACTCGCCAGTGTGCCGGTGGCGCCGCAATTGGTCGACTTTCTCTACGAGGTGGCCCGCCGCCGCGCCAACCCTGCCGAGCTGCCCGGCCTCGAGGCGATGATGCCCGACAGCCCGCTGGTGCAATGGCTCAACCAGGTGAGCGAACCCGTGCCCGGCCAGTTGCGGGTGGTGGCCGGCGACATGCAGGGCGACAGCGTGGGCAGCTGGGCCAAGACGCTGCTGGCCGACGCGTTCTTCTGGACCGACAACGACCTCGTCGTGCAGACGCGTTCGATGTATGGCGGCCTGGCCCGGTCCGGGGGTGCCAGCTTCCTGCTCGACCGCGGTGGCCAGGTCTCGCACTTCGGCTACTTCGCGAATGCCGTCACCGCGTCCGCCGCGGTGGCCGGGCTGACCGAATCCGCCCCGGCCGGCTTCAAGCCGATCGGCCCGCTGTCATGGGCCGGGCAGGATGCGAGCGGAAGCCGGGCCGCGCCGCCGGCATTTGGCAGCCTGGCGCGCGCCGTCGCTGATCCGGCCAGGCCGGCGGTCTTCGTGCTGCCCGGCATTCTGGGATCGAACCTGCAGCGCGACGGCCAGCGCATCTGGGTCGGCCTGCGCTTCGTCAACGGCCTGAAGAAGCTGGCCTGGGATCCGGCCACGGCCGACCTGGTCACGCCAGACGGCCCGGTCGGCAAGGTCTACGACAAGCTGATCGGTCAGCTGGCCGCCACGCACGAGGTGGTCGCCTTCGCCTACGACTGGCGCCGCCCGCTGGAAGACGAAGCCCGGCGGCTTGCGCTGGCCATCGAGGCCGCGCTGGACTTGCGCCAGGCCAGCGGGCAGCCGGTGCGCATCCTCGCCCATTCGATGGGCGGCCTGCTGGCGCGCACGCTGCAACTGGAGCAACCCGCCGTGTGGCGCCGCATGATGGACCGGCCCGGCGCACGCCTGCTGATGCTGGGCACACCGAACGCGGGCTCCTGGTCGCCGATGCAGGTGCTGTCGGGGGACGACACCTTCGGCAACGCGCTGTCGGCGTTCGGCGCGCTGTTCGACAACCGGGGGGCGCGCCAGGTCATGGCCGGCATGCCGGGCTTCCTTCAGCTGCAGGCGGCACTGCTCGACCCTGCCCAAGGCCTCGACCGCGAAGCCACCTGGCAGCGCCTGGCCGACGAAGACCTGTCCCGCCTGCGCGACCGCAGCTTCTGGCACGACGCCGGCCTGCAGCTCACCGCCTACCAGTGGGACGCGCCGCCGCAGGCCGTGCTCGACCAGGCCGTGGCGCTGCGCCGTCGCTTGGACCAACAGGCCGCCACGCTGGGCGAAGACGCCGGCCGCATGTTGCTGGTGGCCGGCCACGCGCGCTTCACGCCGGACGGCATCACCCTGGGCGCCGAAGGCCTCGAATACCTGGGCGCGCCAGACCAGGGCGACGGCCGCGCCACTTTGGCCAGTGCGCGGCTGCCCGGCGTGGCCACCTGGCAGGCCGACGCGGCGCACGGCGACCTGCCCGGCGCGCCCGACGCCATTCCGGCTTACATCGAGCTGCTGCAAAACGGCACGACCGCCCTGTTGCCGCGCCTGCCCGACCCGGCACCTGGCGCCCGTGCCTTGCCCGTGGCAGCGGCCCGGCTGCACGCAAGGCCGTCGCGCGGTCTGCATGAAGACGCAACCGCCGCCTCGGATGCCGGGGATGCAGCCCAAACCGCAATGCCGGTGTCCGAAGTCGACGACCTGTTCACCACGCTGCCGCCGACCTCCACCGCCGATGCGGGTCTGTCGATCGAAGGTGGGACGCCGCGGGCACTGAGCCCACGGCTCGCACCTGCCAACGACACCGGTCCGCTGCCAGTCTCGGTGCTCAACGGCGATCTGCGCTTCGTTCACCAGCCACTGATCGTCGGCCACTACCGTGCGCTGCTGTTGACCGGCACCGAGGCGGTGGTCGACGGCCTGCTGGGCCATGCCATGCGGGAGTCGCTGGCCGCCGGCCTCTACCCCGACGCGCCCGGCGCGCAGCAGGTGTTCATGAACCTGCGCCCGCCCGAAGACAACCTGCTCGACCTGCCGCGCCCGCATGCGGTGGTGGTGGCCGGTCTCGGCAACGAAGGCAAACTGCGCGCCACCGACCTGGCCTACACCGTCTGCCAGGCCGTGCTGGCCTATGCCCAGCGCGTGGCCGAGCGCCGGGGTGCCCCCTCGGAGGGCGCGGCCGGCATGCCACCGGCCGACTTCGAGATGGCGGCGACGCTGGTGGGCAGCGGCGGCACCGGGGTGACTGCCGGCGCGGCGGCACAGGCCGTGGCCCAGGGCGCGTTCGACGCCAACCAGAAGCTGCGCCAAAGCCAGTGGCCGGTGCTGCGCCACCTGACGCTGGTCGAGGTCTACCTCGACCGCGCCGCCGAGGCCTGGCGCGCCCTGCAGGTGCAGGCCACCGCCGCGCCCGGGCAGGTCGACCTGGTCGGCACCGTGCGGCAAGGCACCGGCGCCATGCGGCGCCTGCTCGACTCCAGCTACCGCGGCGCCGCCTACGACCTCATCAGCGCCCTCACCGGACCGGCCGAACACGGGCAGGCCACCATCGCCTACACCCTCGACACCCGGCGCGCGCGCACGGAAGTCCGCGCGCTGCAGACCCAGGGCACGCTGCTGCGTGAACTCGTGCAGAAGGCTTCGAACGATGCCAACCGCGACCCGCTGATCGGCCGCACGCTGTTCAACCTGCTGGTGCCGGTGGAGATGGAGCCGTTCCTCGGCGGCACCAGCGAGATGATCATCGAGCTCGACAGCGGCACGGCCGTGATCCCGTGGGAGCTGCTGGACACCGGCCAGGGCGCTGGCGCGAAGTCCGGCGACATCCGTCCCTGGGCGATCCGCAGCAAGCTGCTGCGGCGGCTGCAGCTGAGCAGCGAACAATTCCGCATGCAGGTGTCCGACGCCACAGCCGACGACAACGTGCTGGTCATCGGCGAGCCGCTGTGCGATGGCGAGCGCTTTTTGCCGCTGCCCGGGGCGCGCGCCGAGGCCCATGCGGTGGCGGCCTGCGTGGCAGGCGGCCGCAACAGCATCGACCCGGACCGGCTCACCGTCCTGGCGAGCGGGCGCGATGACGCCCGTTCGGTGATCAACGCGCTGTTCGAGCGGCCCTACCGCGTGGTGCACATCGCCGGCCACGGCATGCCGGCCGCGCCGGGTCAGACCGGCGGCGTGGTGCTGTCCGGAGAAACCTTTCTCGGCGCCGCCGAGGTGCAGGCCATGCGCACGGTGCCAGAGCTGGTGTTCCTCAACTGCTGCCACCTGGCAGGGCGATCGGCCACGGCGGCGCTGATGCCCTACGACCGTGCCAGCTTCGCCGCCAACATGGCCGATGCGCTGATCGGCGTCGGCGTGCGTTGCGTGATTGCCGCGGGCTGGGCGGTGGAAGACGCCGCAGCCGAGTGCTTCGCCACCACGTTCTACGACGTGCTGTTGCGCGGCGAGCGCTTCATCGATGCGGTGGCCGCGGCCCGCACCGCCGCCTGGCAGCTCAACCCCGCAGGCAACACATGGGCGGCCTACCAATGCTACGGCGACCCCAGCTGGCCCTGGCGCCGCGGCGGCGCCGATGCGCAGCGCGCCCCGCCGGCGCTGGCCGACGAGTTCGCCAGCGTGTCCTCGCCCGTCGCCCTGACCCTGGCGCTCGAGAACCTGGTGGTCGGGCTGCGCTTCGGCGGCGCGACGCCTGCGCTGCAGCGCGCCAAGGTCGCCTTTCTGGCAGAGCGCCACGCCGGGGCGTGGGGCGGCATGGGCGCGGTGGCCGAGTCCTTCGGCCTTGCTTTCGCCGAGGCGCAGGACCTCGACCAGTCGATCGACTGGTACCGCCGGGCCCTGGCGGCCAACGACGGCAGCGCTTCCCTCAGGGCGGTGGAGCAGCTCGGCAACCTGCTGGCGCGGCGCGGTGAACTGGCCGAAGCGCCCGAGGACAGCCGCCGAGACATCGACGAGTCGCTCGACAGACTGCAGCGGCTGGCAAGCCTGTTGCCCACGGCGGAGCGGCACAACCTGCTCGGCTCGGCCTGGAAGCGGCGCGCCATGGTCGCCAGCCGCAGCCATGACGGCCCCGGCGAACGCGAGGCGCTCGAGGCCATGGTCCGCCACTACGGCCTGGCCGAGGCGCTGACCACCGCAGCCGGCGACGAGCCGGTGTTCTATGCGGCGTTGAACGGCATCGCCGGCGAACTGCGGCTGGCCATTCTGCAAGGCCACCGGCCGCGGATCGACCCCGGCCGGCTGGAGGCGGTGCGCCATGCCCTGCAGGTGGCAACCATGGCGCGGCCCGATTTCTGGAGCGTGGTGGGCGGCATCGAACTGCGGCTGCAGCAGGCGCTGGCCGATGGGAACCTGGCGCGGATCGGCTTGGGGCTGCTGCGCGAGATGCGCGACCTGAAGGGCCGGGTGCCGTCGCCGGCGATGTGGGCCTCGGTGCATGCGCAGGCGCGCTTCACGCTTGTGCCGTACCAGGCGCAAGCAAAGCTGGGTGAGCCCGAACGGCGGGCTGCACAGGCCTTGCTCGACGGATTAGCGCCGCTGGCCATGGCGCAGAGCCAGGCGCACCCATCGCCTCTTTGAAGAGAGCCGATGTCGACATGGTTCCAGAGAAGTCATCACCCGGAGACGCTCCCCGGTCCGGCCCGGGTGCCGATGCACT